>JBOHCO010000445.1:0-17490 GCA_050698895.1 Streptosporangiaceae bacterium | reverse complement strand
GCCGCCGCCTGACCAGCACCAGATCGCCGGGGGCGATCCGGCGCGCCTGCCGCCGCCTGACCAGCGCCCTGACCAGCACCGGGTCACCCCCGGCCCGGCGGCCGGGAGCACGCCGGGGACCGAGGCGGCCCGGGTCGAGCCCGGCCCCGGCGAGGTGGCGGGCGCGCCGGGATCGGCGGTGCTCGAGCTGCGCGGCCTGCGGGTGGTCTACGGCGGCGGCAGCGCGCCGGTCCAGGCGGTGAACGACGTGTCGCTCACGCTCCACCGGGGCGAGGTGCTGGGCATCGCCGGGGAGTCGGGCTCGGGCAAGTCCACGCTGGCCCGCGCGGTGACCCGGCTGCTCAGGCCCCCGGCCGAGATCGTGGCGGGCGAGATGGTCTACACCGATCGTTCGGGCCGCCCGATCGACATCGCCGGGCTGGCCGACAAGGACCTGCGCAAGTTCCGCTGGGAAGAGATCTCGATCGTCTTCCAGTCGGCCATGAACGCGCTCAACCCGGTGCTCACGCTCGGCACCCAGATCGACGACGTGCTGCGGGCGCACCGGCCCGGCATGCGCAAGCCGCAGCGGGTGGCCCGGGTCCGCGAGCTGCTCAAGCTGGTGGGCATCTCGCCGGACCGGGCGGGCGCCTACCCGCACGAGCTGTCGGGCGGCATGCGGCAGCGGGCGATGATCGCCATGGGCCTGGCCCTCGATCCCGAGATCATCGTGATGGACGAGCCGACCACCGCGCTGGACGTCGTCATCCAGCGGCAGGTCATCGAGACGATCAGCGCGCTCAAGGAGAAGCTCGGCTTCTCGGTCATCTTCATCACCCACGACCTGTCCCTGCTCATCGAGCTCTGCGACACGATCGCGATCATGTACGCCGGGAAGATGGTGGAGCTGGCCCCGGCCGAGCAGATGTACGACCGCCCGCTGCACCCCTACAGCCAGGGCCTGCTGGGCTCGTTCCCCACGCTGACCGGGCCCCGGCGCACGCTGACCGGCGTGCCGGGCTACCCGCCGGACATGCGCCGGCTGCCCGCGGGCTGCTCGTTCCAGCCGCGCTGCCCGCGCGCCTTCGACCGGTGCACGCAGTCGCCGCCCGTGCTCGTCAGCCCGTCCGACCTGCCGTCCGATGAGGTCGCCTGCTTCCTGTACCAGGCCGGCGCCCCGGTCCCCGTCCCCGCCCCCGAGCAGGACCTGACCCCTGGAGGCAGTCATGCCTGACGCCATCGTGCTGGCCCGGGGGGCCACCCCCCGGAACCCCCCAGCACCAATCTTGGAAGCGGTGCACGTGACCAAGCACTTCCCGGTGCACGGGGGCAAGAGCGACGGGCGCTTCGGCGACCTGCACCGCCGGGTCGTGCACGCGGTGGACGACGCCTCGCTCGGGCTGTACCCGGGCCAGGTGACCGCGCTGGTCGGCGAGTCCGGGTCGGGCAAGTCGACGCTGGCCCGGATCCTGGCCGGGCTGTACAAGCGCACCTCGGGCGAGGTGCTGCTGCGCGGCCAGCCGGTCAGGACCACCCACGGCCGGGCCTTCCGCGAGCACGTCGGCGATGTCCAGCTGATCCTGCAGGACCCGTACGGGTCGTTCAACCCCATGCTGAAGGTGTCGACCCACCTTCAGCGGGCCGTGCGCATCCACGACTCCGGCCGCGGTGTTGCAAAAACAGGCGCCGCCCTCCGGGCCAGGACCGGCGAACTTCTGGAGCAGGTCAACCTGGTGCCACCGCGGCAGTTCCTGGAGAAATATCCACACGAGCTGTCGGGCGGTCAGCTGCAGCGCGTGTCCATCGCCCGGGCGCTGGCCGCCCGCCCGTCGGTGATCCTCGCCGATGAGCCGGTGTCCAACCTGGACGTCTCGATCCGGCTCGGCGTGCTGAACCTGCTGGCCGACCTGACCAGCGCGAGTGGGGTGGCGCTGCTGTACGTCACGCACGACGTGGCGTCGGCGCGGTACTTCGCCAGCGAGACGGCGGTCATGTACGCCGGCGAGCTGGTCGAGAGCGGGCCCTCGGAGAAGGTCACCGGCGAGCCGGCCCACCCCTACACCCGGCTGCTGATCTCGTCCGCGCCCGACCCGGCCCGGCGCACGGGCCGCACGCAGGTCCAGGACAAGGGGCAGCCGCCCAGCCTGATCAGCCCGCCCGCGGGCTGCCGGTTCCATCCGCGCTGCCCGCTGGCCATGCCGCAGTGCTCGACGCAGCCGCCACCCCGGTTCGACCTGGGCGGCGGGCACTGGTCGCGCTGCTGGCTGTTCGAGTCCGGCGGCGCCCCCACTGGCGGGACCGCCGGCTAACGACCGCTTGTGCCATCTGGCGAGAACCTGGAGGTATTCGTGTCATGAGCAACAGAAGAGTCTGGCTTGGCTGTACCGCCGCGGCGGCGGCAGTGATCACCGTGGCGGCCTGTTCCAGCGGCGGGGGCGCCGGCAGCGGAGGCGTGTCCGGGCACGGCTCCAACATCACCCTGACCGTCGCGGGCGAGGCCGTCGGCATGACCCGGGTGTTCAACCCCTACCTGCCGACCAACGCGCTGGGGCTGGCCGGCAACTCGGTGTCCGGCGGCAACTCCTCAGGCTTCATCAACGAGCCGCTGGTCCAGGTGGACTACGTCCGTTCCAACTACGTCATCCCGTGGCTGGCCCAGTCCTGGGCGTGGTCGAACGGCAACAAGACGCTGACCTTTCACCTGCGCCAGGGCGTGAAGTGGAGCGACGGCAAGCCGTTCAGCAGCGCGGACGTGGTCTTCAGCTACGAGCTGATGAAGAAGTTCCCGGCCCTGAACGGCAACGGCATCCAGTTCCAGTCGGTCAGCGCGCCGGACGCGAGCACCGTGGTGCTGAACTTCGCCGCGCCCGAGGAGCTGAACTTCGACCCCATCGGCAGCCTGATCATCGTGCCCCAGCACATCTGGAGCAAGGTCAAGAACCCGACCACGTTCGCCGACGCGGACCCGGTCGGCACCGGGCCGTTCGAGCTGTCCACCTTCACGCCGCAGAGCTACCTGCTGACCAAGAACCCGCACTACTGGCAGAAGGGCAAGCCGGACATCGCCGGGCTGCGCTTCGTGGCCTACAGCGACAACTCCACCCAGGCCAACGCCATCACCGAGGGTCAGATCGACTGGGCGGCGGACTACATCCCCAACGCGCAGACGACCTACCTGAACCGGAGCCCGGACAACAACTACTGGGTGCCGGAGGCCGGCTCGGATGGCCTGATCCCGAACCTGGACACCTGGCCGCTCAGCGACCTGGCCGTGCGCAAGGCGATCAGCCTGGGCATCAACCGCAGCGCCATCGGGGCCGCGCGCAACTCGCCGCCGGCGACGAACGTGACCGGGCTCCCGGTGCCCAGCTTCCAGTCGATCATCGCCCCGCAGTACTCGGGCATGAACTTCAAGCAGGACGTGCCAGGGGCTAAGAAGATCCTGGCCGCTGACGGCTGGAAGATGGGCTCGAACGGCTACCTGGAGAAGGGCGGCCGTGAGCTCCAGTTCTCGGTGTCGTTCCCCGGCGCCTTTACCGACATCGCCGCGGCCGCGTCGGTGCTGGCCCAGGAGCTCAAGACGCTGGGCATGAAGATGACCATCGACACGGTGGCGACGAACGAGATCAACACGCTGACCGGGCTGGGCAAGTTCCAGTCCACGATGGGCTACCCGGTCGGCTACGTGCCGACGGCGTGGTCGTTCTACTCCGAGCAGATGGACCCGCAGTTCTACCAGCCCATCGGCAAGAACATCCCGACCTACGAGGACATCGAGCGGTTCAAGGACCCGACGGCGCTCAAGCTGTTCCAGGAGTACCCGGCGGCCAGCCCGGCTGAGCAGACGAAGATCAACGCCCAGCTCGAGGGCATCTGGTCCAGCCAGCTGCCGGTCATCTCGATGATCTACTGGGGCGACTACGCGGAGTGGAACTCCAGCAAGGTCACCGGGTGGGCGACCGCCTCCGACCCGTACTTCATGCCCAGCCCGAACGAGGTCGTGGCCCTGCACCTGCACGCGGCCAGCTAGCGGAGACGGGGCGCTGCCAAGAGGCGGTTCCCGCGCGTGAGCGGGCGCGCGGGAACCCCTCTCCACGGAGAGGAACAAACAAGTGGTCATGCAGTCGGCGCCGCGCGCGATGGTGATCGTGAACGGCGATGACACTCATCACGACCTCATCGGCGCGTCGCTGGTGTTCCAGCAGATCGGCACCGAGGCCGGGTTCGCCACCCGAAGAGCCGCGGGCACCGGCCGGTTCATCGACCCGCGGCCCGAGACCGCCGAGGCCGACGTCTACCTGTTCTACACGTCGGGCGGGCAGTTCGGGACCGGGCAGCAGCAGGCCCTGGCCGAGGCGGTGGCCGGCGGCAAGGGCATGGTGTCGGTCCACTGCTCGAACATCATGCGCTGGCTGGGCGACGGGCTGGACCCCGCCGACCGGCCGCTGTTCGAGCTGCTGGGCAACCGGTACCTGTCGCACGGCCCCGGCCACCACGAGGGGCGGCACACGATCGAGATCGTGGCCGACCATCCGGTGACGGCGGGGCTCACGGAGGCCGGGGATATGCGCGGGGTGACGGACTTCGAGCTGTTCGACGAGTACTACGAGTTCGAGCTGGCCGACGAGAAGGTCACGGTGCTGGCCCAGCGGCACCGCGCGGACGGCGTGATCATCCCGGTCATGTACGCCCGCGAGGTGGGCGCGGGCCGGGTGGTGTACCTGGCCCTGGGCCATGACATGCGGGCCTGGGGCGAGCCGCCGTTCCGCGCGCTGGTCCGGCAGGCGCTGATCTGGGCGTCGGGGCTTGACTCATGACTGGGGATCGTCCGGGCGCGGGCGTGATGATGTACACCGTCCTGGATCAGGCCCGGGCCGACCTGGAGGGCACGCTGGCCCGGCTGGCCGCGATCGGCTACCAGGGCATCGAGACCTACGGCCTGGTCGAGCACTTCGGCCCGGCCCGGGTCCGCCGGGCTATCGACGCGGCGGGCCTGGAGCTGACCAGCGCCCACGCGCCGTTCCCGGCCGGGGACCGGGCCGAGCGGATCCTGGACGAGAACGCCGAGCTCGGCGCCGAGGTGCTGGTGTGGTCCATGGAGAAGGCCGAGTTCGAGAGCCCGGCGGCGATCACCCAGGGCCTCCAGCGGGTCAACGAGGCCGCCGAGCGGGCGGCCGCCCGCGGCATGCGGATCGCCTACCACAACCACTTCGCCGAGTTCTCCCAGTTCTTCGACGGCCGGCAGGCCTATGACCTGCTGCTCGAGCAGCTGGACGACCGGGTGCTGGTCGAGCTGGACGCGTACTGGGCCGTGCTGGGCGGCGCGGACGCGGCCGAGGTGGTGACCCGGCTGGGCGACCGCATCCGCTTTATCCACGTCAAGGACGGACCGGGCGTCACCGCTGACCGCCTGCCGACGAGCTATTACGACGACGTGATGGTGCCGGTGGGCGAGGGGAGGATCGACTGGGTCCGGGTGCTGGCCGCGCCTTCGGGCCTGCGCTGGCACATCGTGGAGCTGGAGCAGCTCGACGTAGACACCTTCGAGGCGCTGGAGCGCAGCTACGCCTACCTGGTCGGCCGCGGCCTGTCGTCCGGGTCGGTGGCGGTTTGACCAGCATGGATGTCCTGTTCCTTGGCGGGGCCGGGATGATCGGCTCCGCCGCGGCAGCCGAGGTGGTGCGCCAGGGGCACCAGCTCACCATCGTGACCAGGGGCGAGCCGCGGCGGCGGATCCCGCCCGAGGCCCGGCAGCTGCGCGCCGACGTTCATGACGCGGCGGAACTGCGCGGCGTGCTGGCCATGAAGGGGGCCGGGGAGGTGGGGGCGTACGACGCGGTGGTCAACTGGGTCGGCTTCACCCCGGCCCAGCTCGACGGCCACCCCGAGCTGTTCTCGGGGCGGGCCGGGCAGTACGTGTTCATCAGCACCTGCTCGGTGTTCGCGCGCCCGGTGCCGCAGCTGCCGGTCACGGAGTCCTCGCCGCGCCGCCAGCCGGTGTTCGGCTACGCCCGCGACAAGATTGCCTGCGAGGAGTTCCTGACCGGCGCCTACCGGGCCGGCGGCCTGCCGCTGACGATCGTGCGGCCGTTTCACACCTACGACGCCACCGTCGTCCCGGTGCTGGCCGGCTGGACGGCCATCGAGCGGATGCGCGCGGGCCGGCCGGTCGTCGTGCACGGCGACGGCAGCTCGCTGTGGACCCTGATGCACGCCAGCGACCTCGCCCGGGCGCTGGTGCCGCTGCTCGGCAACGGGCACGCCATCGGCGAGAGCGTCAACGTGGTCAGCGGCGACATCCTGACCTGGGACCAGATCCACCTCACGCTGGCCGCCGCGGCGGGCGTGGCCAGGCCCGTGCTGGCCCACCGGTCGAGCGAGTCCATCGCCGTCGAGTGGCCGTCCTGGGGCGAGGTGCTGGAGCACGACTTCCGTCACTCGATGCTGTTCGACACCGCGAAGCTGGCTCGGCTGGTGCCCGGTTTCGCGCCGCGGGTGTCGTTCGCGGCCGGGGCGCGCGGGATCATCGAGTACTACGACGGCGACCCGGCCCGCCAGCGGGTCAGCGCGGACCTCGATGCCGCCTTCGACCGGCTGGTGGCACGATGACGGCGCGCAAATCCCGGGCCGCGGGCTGGCGCCAGGATGCTGGCCGGGATCTACGATCGGACATCGCCTGTTCCGCGGGGTCGAACCAGGCCGCGGGCGCAGCCGTAATCCAACCGAGCCGACATCTGCCCCGCCGTCACCGGCACAGCCGCGAAGGATCCGGCGACACTCCAACTGAGCACGAGAGGCCCGAGGTCATGGACAATGCCCGCGAGGTAGTCGCGATGATCCGGTCCGATTATCCAGAGCCCCTGTGGATTCAGGCCGCGACCCTGATCCACGACCAGATCAACGGCGGAGTGCTCAAGGCCGGCGCCCGGCTGCCCCCGGAGCGCGAGCTGTGCCAGCAGCTCGGCATCAGCCGGGTCACGCTGCGCAAGGCGCTCAACCAGCTGGTCGGCGCCGGGGTGCTGAATGCCTCGCACGGCCGCGGCTGGTATGTAGCCAAGAGCGCCAGCCGCCGCGAGTGGCCGAGCACCCTGGAGTCGTTCAGCGAGACGGCGGCCCGGATGGGCCTGGAGCCGCAGTCCGAGGTGCTGCGGTCCGAGGCCGCCCCGGCCAGCTTCGACGAGGCGGAGGAGCTGTCCATCGCGCCCGGCACCGGGCTGTTCCACCTGGACCGGGTCCGGCTGCTCGACGGGATGCCCATCGCGCTGGACTCGACCCAGATCCCGCTGGCCGTGCTGCCCGAGATCGGCAAGGCCGACTTCACCAGGGACTCCCTGTACACCACGCTGTCCGACGCCGGCATCGAGCCGCTGCGCGCCGACGCCACCATGGAGGCCCGCGAGGCCGACGCCGACGAGGCCCGGTACCTGCGCATCGAGGTGGGCAAGCCGCTGCTGGTCATGCACCAGCTCGCGGTGGACACGGCCGAGCGGCCGCTGTTCAGCTCGACGATCAAGTACGCGGGGGAGCGCTACCGCCTGCGGACCTCCTTCTCGCGCCCGCAATCGCTGGGCCGGCGGGGATGAGGCGACCGGCGGCAGGCCCGGTCTGTTATGGCGTGGTCTTCAACTGGTCTGCCGTGGAACCCACGCGGCGGCGGGAAACGGAGCGGCAGTGATCGGGGTCGGACTGATCGGGTCGGGATTCATCGCGAGCACGTACGCCGAGGCGCTCCAGGATGTCAGGAACGCCGAGATCACCGCGAATTACTCCCGTGACCTGGACCGGGCCCGTGCCCTGGCCGACCAATGGGGCCCGATCCCGCGGCAGTACGACGACATCGCGGCGCTGTGCGCCGACCCGGCCGTGGACCTGGTCGTGATCTCGCTGCCCAACGAGGTGCACCTGGAGGCGACGCGCATCGCCGCCGCGGCGGGCCAGGGGATCGTGTGCACCAAGCCGCTGGCCCGCACCGGCGCCGAGGCGGCGCAGATGCTGGCCGTCGTGCAGGACGCAGGCGTGTGGCACGGCTACGCCGAGAGCTCGGTGTTCTCGCCCAACGTGGCCAAGGCCTACCAGATGGTCGCGGCCGGCGCCATCGGCGACCTGCTGACCATGCGGGCCCGCGAGGCCCACTCCGGGCCGCACGCGCCGCACTTCTGGGACGCCGGCCCGGCCGGCGGCGGGGCGCTGCTCGACATGGGCTGCCACACCATCGAGTCGGCCCGGCACTTCTTCGGCAAGGACAACCAGATCACCGAGGTGTTCGCCTGGGGCGCGACGCTGGTGCACGGGGACAAGACCACCGGCGAGGACAGCGCGGTCGCGCTGCTCAAGTTCGCGGGCGGGCAGCTGGCCACGGTGGAGTCGTCCTGGATCGAGAAGGGCGGCATGCAGCTGCGGCACGAGTTCGTGGGCACGGCGGGCCGGCTGGTCACCGACACCTCGGCCACCCCGGTCTGGGGGTTCATCGAGAACCCGGCCGGCTACCTGGTGGAGAAGGCCGACGCGCAGACGGGCTGGGTGTACCCGGTCCCTGAGGAGGCCCGGGCCTACGGGTTCAGCCAGGAGATGCGGCACTTCGCGGACTGCTTCGCGGCCGGCCAGGCGCCGCGGGAGACGTTCGCCGACGGCCACGTGGTGAACTGCGTCATCGATGCCTGCTACGCGTCGATGAAGTCGGGCACCTGGGAGCCCGTGCGCACCGCCTGACCCACCGCAGGTGGATCCGCTCTGTTCTATACTGGGCCATAGTTGGTATTATGTGGTTTGCAATGGTACCCATCCCTGAGCGCACGGAGTCCTTGTGAGCCACGCGTCGTCAGCGCCTCTCGGCGTCCAGCTCTACAGCGTCCGGGACGACATCGGTCCCGAAGACCTCGACCGCACGCTGGACCGGATCGCCGCCATGGGCTTCACCCACGTCGAGCCGTTCAGCATCCTGGCCGGCACCGGCCAGCTCGCCGCCGGGCTGGCCCGGACCGGCCTGAGCGCGGTCGCCGCCCACGCCAACGTGGCCACCGGTGACCGCGAGGCCTTCCTGACCGCCGCGGGCCGGCTGGGCCTGAAGGCGCTGATCGTGCCGTGGGCCGACCCGGACGGGCTGCGGGACCGGGCGGGCGTGCTGACCCTGGCCGCCGCGATCAACGAGGCCGCGCGGCGGGCCGCCGACGAGGGCATCGCCGTCGGCTACCACAACCACGACTTCGAGTTCCGGCAGCACGTGGACGGCGTGCCCGCCTACCAGATCCTGCTGGACGCCCTGGACGACAGCGTGTTCCTCGAGGTCGACACCTACTGGGCCGCGACCGGCGGCGCCGACGTGTTCGAGCTGCTGCCGCGGCTGGCCGGCCGGGTCCGGTTCCTGCACGTGAAGAACGAGCCGCCGGACGACGACGACCCGCCGATCCTGGGCACGGACGTCACCGGGCGGATGGACGAGGTCGTCGCGCTCGGCGCCTCGATCGCGGCCATGCCGGTGGTGGAGGTCGTGGTCCACGAGGGCGACATCTTCCCGGTGCTGGCGCGCAACGCCGAGTTCTTCCTGCGCCAGGTGCGGGCATGACGGCCCCCGCGGCCGGCGCCGGGCCCATGGTGGTCGGCGTCATCGGGGCGGGCAACGTCACCGGGCAGTACCTGCCCAGCCTGCTCAGCTACCCCGACATTCAGGTCCGCGGCATCGCCGACCTGGACACCGGCCGGGCCGCGGGCGTGGCGGCCGAGTACGGCCTCCCGTTCTCCGGGACCCCCGCCGAGCTGCTGGCCATCGACGACATCGAGCTGGTCGTCAACCTGACCACGCCCGCCGCGCACGCCGAGGTCGCGCTGGCGGTGGTCGAGTCCGGGCGGCACCTGTGGGGCGAGAAGCCGCTCACCATGGACCGCGAGTCGGCCGGGGCCGTGCTCGCCGCGGCCGCGGCGGCCGGCGTCTCCGTGGGCAACGCCCCGGACACCATCCTCGGCCCCGCCATCCAGAACTCCCAGCGGCTGCTGGCCGGTGGCGCCATCGGCGCGCCGCAGACCGTCCTGACCCTGATGCAGGGACCCGGCCCGGACCGCTGGCACCCCCGGCCGCAGTTCCTGTTCGCCCCCGGCGCCGGGCCGGTGTTCGACATCGGGCCGTACTACCTGACCACGATGGTCCAGCTGCTCGGGCCGATCGCGAAGGTCGAGGCGGCCGGCCACCGCGCCCGCGCCCAGCGCGTCATCGGCGCGGGCCCCGACGCCGGGACCACGTTCCCGGTCGAGGTCGACACCCACGTCAGCGTGCTGACCACCTTCCGGTCCGGGGTCGTCGGCACCTCGGTCTACAGCTTCGACTCCGCGGTGAGCCGGCAGGCGTTCGAGATCTCCGGGGCGCACGGCACCATGGAGGTGCCGGTCAGCGGCTTCGACGGGCCCACCCGCCTGCTGCGCGAGCCCGGGCCCGAGGCCAGCTGGGAGACCATCGCCCCGCCGGGCGAGAGCCGGGACCGGGGCGTCGGCGTGCTGGAGATGGCCCGGGCCATCCGGGCCGGCCTCCCGCCGCGGGCCAGCGGCCAGCTCGCCTTCCACGTGCTCGATGTCCTGCTGGCCATCGAGGAGTCGGCCGCGTCCGGCCGGCCGGTGCCGGTGACCAGCACGGCCGACCCGGTCCCGCCGCTCGACGAGGAATGGTCGCCCGGCACCCCCAGCCTCCAGCCCGAGCGGATGGCCCAGTGAACGGCGGCCACATCCCCTTCATGGCCGCCCGGGCGACCCAGGCCGAGCACCTGGGCCAGGCCATCGACGTGGTCATCCGGTCGGTCGGCGGCCTCGCCGCGGCCGGCGACTTGTCCCGGCCCGGTCCCATCTTCACCGGCATCGGGGCCAGCCTGGCCGCCGCCTGCGCGCCGGTCTGGGTGCTGCGCAGCCGCGGCATCCACTCCTGGCGGCTGGGCGCCGGTGACTACCCGCTGCCGTTCCCGCGCAGCCGCCACCCCGTGGTCGGCGTCTCGCAGAGCGGCCGCAGTGCCGAGACCCTGGCCGTGCTCGAGTCGGCCGAGGAGGAGCTGCGGTACGCGGTGGTCAACACCGCCCCGTCGCCCATAGCCGACGTGGCCAGGACCGTCATCGACATCGGCAACATCCCCGACAGCTACGCCTCCACCGTCGGCTACACCGCGACCGTGGCCGCCCTGGGCATCCTGGCCGACGCCTGGGACCAGGGCGGCGCCGATCCCGGCTGGCCGACCCTGGCCGCCGCGTTCGCCGAGGCCGAGCAGCGGCTCACCGAGCCGGTGACCGCGCTGGCCCCGGTCTTCGCCGAGGCCCGGGCCGCGGACTTCGTCGGCGCCGGCCCGTCGGTCGGATCGGCCGAGGCAGGCGCCCTGCTGTTCCGCGAGGTGGCCCGGGTGCCCGCCACCGGCCTGGGCACCCGCCAGTACCTGCACGGCTCCATGGAATCGGCCGGCGACACCGTGCACGTCCTGTTCGGCGATGTCCGCGAGCCGGCCGTGGCCGACACCCTGGCCGAGGCGGGTCATCAGGTCATCCTGGTCACCACGGCGGACGTCGAGTCGCGCCGTAACCTGGCCACCGTCCGGCTGCCGCAGCGGCCGCCGGCCCAGCGGGCCATCCTCGAGGTCCTGGTCATGCAGATCCTGGTGGCCGCGGTGGCCGACCTGCTGGCGGTCGACATCGAGGAGTTCGTCTTCCACCACTCCGACACCAAGGTCGCGGCCGCCCCGTAATACAGCACGGCGGGGCACGGCACAGCGGCGCAGCAGAACAGCGGCGCAGCAGAACAGCGGCGCAGCAGAACGGGCCACGGCATGACGCCGCGGCCCGTTCTGCTCGTGAGCTAGCTGGCTAGAGGGCTAGGTGTCCAGGATGGCGGCGTCCGAGCCGCCCTCCTCGCCGAGGATCGAGCCGATCTGGGCCACCGAGTCCGGCCGCCGGGCCCGCAGCCACAGCAGCACGCCGGCGCCCACCAGCAGCCAGACCACGGCCACGTAGGGCGTCCACTTGAGGATGCCTGGCGGCGTCGGATGGATCGACCCGTACAAGGCCGCCCCGAACACGATCGCGCCGATCACCGGGATCGCCACGTGCACCAGCGGATTCCAGTTCCTGGTCGTCCTGGTCCGCCAGAAGAACACGATCCCGCCGATGCACAGCATGATGTACACCACGATGATCAGCAGCGTGCCGGTGGTGGCCCAGAAGTAGTAGTTCGAGAACGGCTGCCCGAACGCGGAGTCCGACAGCGGGTAGCCGATCAGCAGGGCCATCACGGTCGCGACCACGGCCACCGCGATGGTCGCGTTGACCGGCGTCTTGAACCGCGCGTGGGTGCGGCCGAAGGCGGCGGGCAGCACTCTCTCGCGGCCCATCGCGAACAGGGTGCGCGCGCCCGCGGTGGCGCACGCGACGCTGACGATGAACGCGGCGACCATGCCGCCGATCTCCACCAGAGTGCCCAGCCACGAGCCCACGAACGTGGTGGCCGTGGTCTTCAGCGCGACGGGATCGGCGCCCATCTTCGCGCCGTTGTTGATGCCGTAGCCGATGGTGATCGAGTAGGTGGTCCACAGGTAGAACACGACGGCGAACAGCGTCGCGGCGATGACCGCGATGGGGATGTAACGCCGGGGGTTGGCGGTCTCCTCGCCGAAGTCGGCCGCGGTCTCGAAGCCGATGTAGGACGTGACGCCGAAGATGATCCCGTAGAAGACCCCGTTGAAGCCGCCCGTGTTGGTGTGACCGAAGCTGAACGCGCCGAGCGCCTGCCCGTGGCTGCCGCCCTTGACCGTAGTGACCAGGTCGACCAGCACGATGATCGCCACGGTCACGATGCCGACGACCAGCTGCACCCTGGTGGTGACCTTGACCTTGATGATCGACAGCACCAGGAACAGCGCCATCCCGATGAAGAAGAACAGGATCCACAGCTTGGGGTTCAGCCCGAGCAGGTTCGCCGCCAGGTAGCCGACCGCGGACATGGTCATCGGGACGAAGCAGATCATGCCGAAGAAGTAGAGCCAGCCGGCCATGAAGCCGGCCCCCTTGCCCAGACTCCGGCTGGCGTAGGTGTAGGCGTACCCGGCCGAGGCCATCCGGCGGGTGAACCCGATGACGACGAACGCCAGCGCGAGGCAGGCGATGCCGCCGAGCAGGAACGCCAGCGGGGTGGAGCCGCCGGCTACGACCGAGACGCCGGTCACGTTCAGCAGCATTGCCATGCCGGGGGCGATCACGGACACCGAGATCGCGATGGCATCCCACAGGCGCAGGGAGCCATGTGCGAGCTCGCCGGTGGCGGCGCCGGGGATCAGGTCGGGGCTTGTCTTGGCCATGGGGTCACTTCCCCCTCATTCGGGCATGAGCACGGTGTGCTCGTCCAGGGCGTAGTCGAACGCCAGCGGCTCGCAGTCCAGGTCGTCGACGAACTTGAGGAACTCGACGTGCACGGGGTGCACCCGGTAGGCGTTCATGGTCTCGAAGTCGGGAAACTCGGTGTAGAGGAGACGGGAGTAGCCGCGGTTGCGTCCGCCGGTGATGTCCGAGCCCAGCCGGACCTTGGTCATCAGGCCGATCTTCTCCGGCCATGACGCGACCATGGCCCGCATCTGCGCGTCCTGCTCGGCGGTGAGCTCGCGGGGAAACTTGAACAGGACGATGTGCTGCAGGCTCATCGGAAATTGCCCTCCCTGAAATTTGCCTGCCCGGGACCGTGGGGTGTCAGTAGAACTCGAAGTACTCGCGCATCTCCCAGTCGCTGACGTCCTGGCCCTCGGGGGGCGGGTTCTCCGCGATGGCGGCGTCGTACCGGACCAGCTCGGCCCGCTTCATCTGGACCAGGTAGTCGACGAGCACGTCACCGAACGCCTTGCGGTAGAAGTCGTCCTCCACCAGCGCGCTGACCGCCTCGTGCAGGGAGGCGGGCAGCGGCGGGGCGTCGGCCGCGTAGGGGTCGGCCTCCACCGGCGGCGGCGGGGCCAGCTCGCGGCGCATGCCGTCCAGGCCGGCCGCGATGTTGGCCGACATGTACAGGTAGGGGTTGGCGGCCGGTTCGCCCATGCGCATCTCGACGTGGCTGTTCTCGTCGCCGGGCGCACCCTGGACCCGGACCAGCGCGCCGCGGTTCTCCACCGCCCAGCAGATCCGGTCGGGGGCGAAGGAGTAGGGCCGGAACCGCTTGTAGCCGTTGACGGTCGGGGCGGCGAACACCGCCATGGGCATGGAGTGGTCCAGCAGCCCGGCCACGAACTGCCGCCCGGTCGCCGACAGCACCTCATCCGGGCTGGCGAACACGTTGCTGCCGTCCTGGCGGGAGATCAGCGACTCATGCAGGTGCCAGCCGGAGGAGAAGAAGTTGGGCAGCGCGGGCCGGCACATAAACGTGGCCAGCAGGCCCCGGCGCTGGCACATCTGCTTGACCGCGGAGCGGAACAGCACGACCGCGTCGGCCGCGGCCAGCCCGCCGATGGGGCTGAAGCTGAACTCCATCTGGCCGGGGCCCCACTCGTCCTCCATGGACCGCGGCGCCAGCCCGACGGCGCCCAGGCCGTCACGGATCGCCTCCAGCGTGGCGGCCACGCTGTCCAGCCGGACCTCGGACAGGTACTGATAGCCGCGCTCGAACACGCTGACCGGGGGCACGGGCGGGGTGAACCCGGCGTCCTCGGGGACGATCCGGTCCGAGTCGACCTTGACGATGTAGTACTCGACCTCGATGCCGCCCAGGAAGTCATAGCCGGCGCCGGCCAGCTCGCCGAGCTGGCGGCGCATCAGGCCGCGGCCGTCCAGGGGCATCGGCGCGCCGCTGGAGAAGTAGACGTCGCAGAGCATCCAGCCGGTCCGGTCGGCCCAGGGCAGGACCTGGAAGGTGGCCGGATCAGGCACCAGGACCACGTCGGGGAACCCGGTGAACTCGTCGATGCCGAAGCCGCCGCCGGCGGCGAAGGCCGGCACGAACACCTGGTTGCCGGTGTCCAGGCTGAAGATGGCGCCGGAGAAGTCCAGGCCGTTGGACATGGCGGCGATGGCCACGTCGGGCGACAGCGACTTGGCGCGCGGCTGGCCGTGCTGGTCCACTACGACCAGCCGCACGGTGCGCAGGTCCAGCTCGCGGATGCGGGCGGCGACGGCCTCGGCGGCGGCCGACTGCTCGGCGGTGTACAGGCGGTGCCGGGCCACGAAGCCGGCCTGGCCCACGCCGTCAACGCGATGCGCCGCACCGGTGCTTGCGGTGCCCCGCGTACCCTCTGTGCTTGCCACGGTGGTAAAGCCTCCGATCAGTGAATCAAATTTGTGCATCAAGGATCAGTGCATCAAGTCAGGAATTCACTCGCTCTCGTGCTGGCTCATCTGGGCCAGCATCGCGGCGGTGAAGTTGGCGGGCTCAACGTCGGCCAGCGACAGGAACGTCTCGGTGCGCTGGACGCCGTTGATGGTGAAAATCTTGGCCAGCAGGAGCTCGCGCAGGTGCGCGTGGTCCCGGACCCGCAGCCGGACGAGCAGGTCGAGGCTGCCGGTGACGACGCTCATGTCCTCGGCCTCGGGCAGCGCCGAGATGGCCTGGATGATCTCGCTCAGGTCCATGCCGGCCCCGGCGGTGACGGCCAGGTAGACCACGACCGGGAAGCCGAGCGCGGCCCAGTCGATGTCCACCCGGTAGCCGCGGATCACCCCGCTGCGCTCGAGCCGGGCCAGCCGGTCGGCCACCGCGGGCGGCGACATCTCGATCTGCCGGGCCAGGGACCGCTGGGACTGGCGGGCGTCGGCGGCCAGGGCGCGCAGCAGCGCCAGGTCGAGCTCGTCCACCTCCGCCTTGGGCGTGGATGGCGAGGCGACCTCAGACAGCTTGGCCAAGGGCGCCGAGATCGAAGCCATATGCCAGGTAACCCGTCGTGAATCGTAATGATGTGAGGTACTCTGGAGATTGCTGGATTATCAATGTAAATCACAGCGAGCTAGGATTCTTACATTTGTAAAATCCCCCTGTCAAGAGCGGCGCGGATGTATCCGCTGGTGAGGGACGGAGCCAACCGATGACGGCAGCACTGGAGAGACACGACTGGAGCTCGCGCCTGGCCCGGCGCACGCAGAGCCTGGGCGGCGGCGAGATCACCGCGATCCTCGCCCTGGCCGGCGCCACCGACGTCATCACGTTCTCCGGCGGGTTCCCCGATCCGGCCACCTGGCCGACCGGGGTGCTGTCGTCGATCGCCGCCCGGCTGATCCGCGAGGACGCGGGGGTGGCGCTGCAGTACGCGGCGACCGAGGGCCTGGCCAGCGTCCGTGACTACGTGTCGGGGCGGGTGGCGGCGCAGCAGGGCCAGGTCCCCGGCCCCGGCGAGCTGATGATCACCAGCGGCGGCATCGACTGCATGGAGCTGCTGGCCAAGAGCTACGTGGACCCCGGCGACGTGGTGGTGGTCGAGTCGCCCACCTACCTAGGCGGCATCATGGCGTTCCGGGGCTACGAGGCCGACGTGCGCGGCGTGCCCATGGACGACGACGGCGTGCTCGTGGACGTGCTGGCCGACCTGCTCGCGGGCGGCCTGCGGCCGAAGCTCTTCTACACCATCCCGGACTACCAGAACCCGACCGGGCTGTCGCTGTCCGCGGAGCGCCGGGCCGCGCTGGTCGCCCTGGCCCGCCAGTACGGCTTCCTGATCCTCGAGGACGTGGCCTACCGCGAGCTGGGCTTCGGCGAGGCGCCGCCGCCCAGCCTGTGGGCCATGGCCCCGGACGTGGTACTCCAGGCGGGCACCTTCTCCAAGATCTTCTCGCCCGGCTTCCGGATGGGCTGGGCCGCCGGGCCGGCCGAGATCGTCACCCGCCTGGGCGTGGCCAAGCAGAACTCCGACCAGTGCGCGGGCGCGCTGGGCCAGCGGATGATGGAGGAGTACGGGCGCAGCGGCGAGATGGACCGCCAGATCCTGCGGTCGCGGGCGCTGTACGCGCGGCGGGCCGAGCTGGTGACCCAGGCGCTGGCCGTGCACATGCCCGCCGGCACCACCTGGACCACCCCCGAGGGCGGCTTCTACGTCTGGGTGACCGCGCCGGACGGGGTCGATACCGTGGCGCTGTCGGCCGCGGCCAGCGAGCGCCAGGTGGCCTACGTGCCCGGCCGCCCGTTCTACCCCGACGGCTCGGGGACGGCCCAGATCCGGCTGGCCTACAGCCGGGTCGCCGATGACCTGATCGACGAGGGCATCCGCCGGATCGGCGAGGTGTTCCGTACCGCACTGGAGGGAAAATGAGCGACGCGGTTAACCCGCTGGGCGTTAATACACTGGGCGACGCCCAGAGCCACTTCACCACCGAGGCGCAGGGCGAGCCGACGGCACCGGGCCGGTACGTGAACGTGGACAGCCTGACGCCGGTGGAGTTCCTGCCCGGGCTCGGCTTCCGCCCGGTGCGGGGCGAGAAGGCCATGACCAACTTCGTGACGTTCGCGCCGGGCGCCACCGCCCCGCGGCACGTGCACGAGGAAGAGCAGATCGTGGTCGTGCTGGACGGCGAGTTTACGTTCGACCTCGATGG
>JBOHCO010000444.1:0-3217 GCA_050698895.1 Streptosporangiaceae bacterium | reverse complement strand
CGGGCGAGCAGCACCCGCCGGTCCTGGATGCACACGGCGTACGCCGCCAGCCGGAAACTCATCCCGCGCTGCCGTCAGGGGCGGCGGGCCACCGCGCAGTAGACAACCCGCGACCCGTCGCTGTCGGCGGAGGCCGGGTCCTCGGCGCCCCACAGCCCGACGTGGGTGATGGCCGATTCGGCGCCGTCGTAGGGCGGGATCAGCTCCAGGCCGTCGAAGAACCGCTCGACCTCGGCCCTGGTGCGCGGGTAGAGGCGCTCGGCGGCGTTGGCGTAAAGGGCCAGCCCGGCCTCGACCATGCGCGGCGGTAGCGCGTCCATGGTGGAGTGCGACAGCGCGAGGTAGCTGCCCGGCGCCAGTTCCGTCATGTAGTGGCGCACGAGGCCCCAGGGGTCGCCGCTGTCGGCGACGAAGTGCACGACTGAGGTCATCAGCAGCCCGACGGGCTGGGTCAGGTCGAGGTGGCGGCGCACGACGGGATCGCCGAGCAGGCCGTCGGGATCGCGCAGGTCACCGACCACGAACTCGGTGGACCCGTCGTCGGCCAGCAGGTCCCTGGCGTGCGCGGCGACCATGGGGTCGTTGTCGACGTAGACGACCCGGCTGCCGGGGGCGGCCTTCTGGACCACCTCGTGGGTGTTGCCGGTGGTGGGCAGGCCGGAGCCGATGTCGAGGAACTGGAGGATGCCGCGCTCGGCCATCCAGACGGCGGCCCGCTGATGGAAGCCGCGGTTGGCCCACGCGGCGTCGGACAGCTCGGGCATGACGGCCCGTACCCGCTCGGCGGCTTCCCGGTCGGCCTGGAAGTTGTTCACCCCGCCCAGGTAGTAGTCGTACAGCCGCGCCGGGCTCGGCGTCGAGGGGTCTACCCCGGGGGGAACCCGCTCGGCCTCGGTCATGCTCGCCTCCATCGGATCGTCTGGACCAAGCGTGGCACGGTTCGGCCCGGCGGCGAAATTGGCGGCTAAATGGCTGGTCAGTACCAATACGAGAGCATCTAGCCGAACGATCCGGTCGGCGGGGGCGGGTCATCGGGCGGCTGCGCGGAGACAGTGGCGGGGCCATCACGGGCCGGGGTCTGCTCGAACATGTAGTAGATGGCCACGAGGCCGCTGATGGCCAGCGAGGCGTACGCGCTGGCGAACGCGACGCCGATGGCCGCGATGTAGCCGAGGTTGCCGATGCCGAACCGGATGGTGGCCCGGCGGGCCTGGTCGGGGGTGAGCGCGACCTTGAGGTGCTTGTGCCGGATGGCCCACCACAACAGCAGCCCGAAGCTGATCGACATGCCCTCGAATACGCCCTGGTAGACGACGGCGGCCAGGGCCGCATCGCGGTCGCCCGCGCGCAGGTAGGCGGCGATGGTGGAGGTGGCGAACGGTATGGAGACGACGAAGAACAGCAGCAGGAGGTTGAGGAACAGCAGCGGCCGGTCAACATCGGCGAAGTTCTTGAACAGCGTGTGGTGGTTGACCCAGATGATGCCGATGGTGGCGAAGCTGACGGCGTAGGCCACGAAGGCCGGCCAGTGACCGCCAAGCTTCCTGGCCAGTGACTCGCCACCCGGCCCGCTGATGGTCAGGTCCAGGGCCAGCAGGGTGATGGCCACGGCGAATACGCCGTCGCTGAAGGCCTCGAGCCGGCCGCTGTCCACTAGGGCCGGAACCCGGCGTCGGCCCAGCGCTGGAAGACCTCGATCCGGGCGGCGGACCAGGCGCCGTCGCAGGGCATGGAGCCATCTTGGAGCCGCCGCACGATATCGGCGGCGTGGGTCTGCACATCATCAAAGGACCACAGGTCGAGGGCGAAGCTCATGGACTGGCGGTCGCTGGCCCGGAACAGCGGCTTGATGTGCGCCTCGAACCCGACCGGCTCCCCCGGCCCGGGCAGCGCGTCATCGGCCGGGCCGGCGTCCGCGGTGTCGGCCTGCGGCGCGGGCGGCCCGGCCGGCCCCCAGTCCCAGCGCGGCCCGGCGCCGTCACCGGCAGCGGCAGTGTCGGCCGCCGCGCTGGCGTCGGCGTCCAGCGCGGTGCGCGACAGCCACTCCAGGCACGACGACAGCGCGGCGCGGAAGCCGGCGTCGGCGGGCAGCCTGGCCTGGTCGGCGGCGCCGCCGGCCAGGGCGACCCAGCGGGCCCGCTCGTCCTCGCCGAACTCGCCGTCGTCCGAGCCGAGCACGGCCCGCAGCCCGCCGTCGGCCGGGGCGGGGTCGGGTCCGCCGAGGGCGCCGCCCAGCCAGTTGGCCAGCCGCTGGGCCTGGCCCGGCGGCGTCTGGGCGAACCGCGCGGCCAGTAGCGAGTCGGCGGGCACGAGCTTCTCGTACAGCAGCCGGCTCATCCGGGTCAGCGCGGGCCGGCCGCCGGCCCACTGGTACAGGGTGGGTGAACTGGGCGGCACTGGGTCGCGGAAGCCGACGTACCAGTGCATGCCGCTGCAGAAGGGCTTGTTGCGCGACTGGCCGCACCGGCACAGGGCGTAGTGCTCGCGCGAGGCCCCGGCGCCCTGCGGCTCCGGCTCGCCCGCCGGGCCGGCCAGGGTGATCTGGCCGGTGATCCGGTACGGGCCGTCCCTGGTCACCTCGATGGCGGGCGGCCTGGTGCCGTCCCAGTCCACCTGGGCGCGGGCCTCGACGTCGTCGATGGCGTAGCTCAGCGCCCCGGACGGGCAGTCCCGTACGGCGCGGATGATCTCGTCCAGGCGGCCGCCGCTCGGGGCCACGAACGGCTCGGCGCTGGTGCGGAACACGGCGGCCAGCCGGTCGGTGCACAGGCCGGAGTGCTGGCAGACGCCGCGGTTGTCGAAGATGGTGGCCTGCTGGCCGGCAGCGGCGTCGCGGTGGTCGGGGGCCCGCCCGGGGTCCTTGGCGTCGGTGAACCCGATCCGGGCGTGGCTGCCGTCGCACAGCGGCTTGAGGGCGGACTGCCCGCAGCGGCAGAGCGCGAGCTGCGGCGCGGGCCTGGTCTGCGCGCCGAGGTAGTCGGTCAGCCGGGGCACGCTGGTCACCAGGTACGGCCCGTTGCGGGCGATCCGCAGCTCGGGCGGCAGCGAGGCCTGGAGCTGCCACAGCTCGTCCAGCTGCGTCTGGGCCTCGGCGGGCGAAGCGGCGAGCTGGCCGGCCAGGTCCTGGAGCGCGGCCACGGCCTCGGCCAGTCCGGGCGGGCAGCGGCTGGCCAGCCGGGCGCGCAGCGCGGTCGCGGTCCGGGCCGCGGCCCAGACG
>JBOHCO010000443.1:0-2507 GCA_050698895.1 Streptosporangiaceae bacterium | reverse complement strand
GGAGCGGTGGTCATCGGAGTGCTCCTTCCAGAGCGAGAACTTCGCCCGGCTCTATTTCCTGGTCCCGGTCCAGCAGGCCGAGCAGCGCATCCTCCAGGGTCGGCATCCGCACGGACAGGTCAGCGGGGACGTGGCCGGACGCCGCCAGCGCCGCACCGACATGGGCGATCGCGGCGGGGGCGCCGGTGACGACGACCCGGCCGGCCTGCCGGCCGACGCCGGTGACGCCGGGCAGGTCTCGCAGCTCTGCGGGAGTGCGACCGGCGGCTCCGGCGGGCGGCGTGAAGGTGATCGTCACGGCCCGGCCGTAGCGAGCGGCCAGCTCGCCCGGACGGCCCGAGTCCAGCACCCGGCCCGCCCGCATGGCCACCACCCGGTCGCACAGCCGCTCGGCCTCGTCCAGCTCATGGGTGACCAGCAGCACCGACGTGCCGTCGGCGCGCAGCTGATCGATCGCCGCCCACACGGTGCGGCGGGCGGCCGGGTCCAGGCCCTGAGTCAGCTCGTCCAGGATGACCAGCCGCGGCGCCCCGACCAGGGCCAGCACCAGGAACAGCCGCTGCCGCTCGCCGCCGCTCAGCGAGGCGAACGCCGACCGGCGCCGGCCCGCCAGGCCGAACTGCTCCAGCCGGTCATCGTCGTCGCGGCCGCCGAACAGGCGCACCGCCTCGCCGACCCGGAGCCGGTCGGGCAGCCCCGAGCTTTGCAGCTGGCTGCCGATCATGGCCCGGACCCGCTCGGGCTGGGTGACCGGATCGGCCCCGAGCACGCGCAGCCGCCCGGCATCGGGGCGGCGCAGTCCCTGGACGCACTCGACCGTCGTCGTCTTGCCGGCGCCGTTGGCGCCGATCAGGCCGACGATCTCGGCCGGCCGCACGTCCAGGTCAACATCGTCGACCACGGTCCGGCCGCGATAGCTCTTCCGCAGGCCCCGGACCGTCACTACATCTGTCTCGCTCATACCCACGATGGTCCGGGCCCGGCCGGGGCCGGCGCATCAGGCCACGGCTAGAAACGTGTCTCCATCCGCGGGTAGAGACCCCTCCCTGGCTCAGGCTGGCGGCCGCGGCACCGGAACGTTGACGACCAGGTAGCTCGCCCCGGCCTGGCCGAGTACCTGGCTGTTGTGGGGGATGCCGGCGGGCAGGATGACGAGCGCGAGTTCCGGTGCCTCGTAGGCGAAGCCGCCGACCTCGACCGCCAGCGCGCCGCGCAGAACGTAGTAGAACTGGTCGAAGTCGTGCGTGTGCGTGCCGCTGGCCGGGCTCTGGGGTGGCTCGTCGCAGATGCTCACCGCCGCCTTCGGCGCCTCCGCGTCGCGGGTCAGCGGCTGCCGGGTCACGCCGCCAGCGGCGGCGGCGGCGGACGGTGGCGGCGTGACGTAGCCGTCTGGCTGGCTATCCGGGCGGGCCGGGCTGTCGACCAGTGCCAGCAGGGGCCGGCCGGGCCGCGCCGACGGCACGATGATCTCGAAGTGATGCTCGGGGCCCGGCCCGTCGTTCCAGTTGCGGTGCGGGAGGCCGGCCGGGATGTAGACCAGGCTGCCGGTGCCGGCCGTGTGGCGGCGCGGGCCGAGTTCGACCTGCATCTCGCCCTGGACGATGTAGTAGATCTGATCGGCCTCGTGCACGTGCCGGTCGGCGGCGTGACCGCCGGCCGCGACACGGCTGTTAATGAAGGTCGCGGACTCGGGGTAGGCCAGCATCTGGATGTCATAGCCAGGGAAGCCGGTGGGCTCGAAGGCTTCCTCGCGGGTGGTCCTGACGAAGCTCATGCGTACTCCTGTTGTTTCGTCTGTCGTTTCGTCGCAGGCCCGCCGGCCTCACCGCATGTAGGCCAGCCGGTTTCCGGAGACCTTGAGTTCGATCCGGTAGATCGATGCGGATGCGCAGATGAACAGCGAGCGCCAGTCCGGGCCGCCCCAGTTGAGGTTCCCGACCTTCTCCGGGACCTCGATGACGCCGAGCGCCTGCCCGCGCGGGCTGATGACCCAGATCCCGCCAGGGCCGGTGACGTAGACGTTGCCCTGCTCATCGCACTTCATCCCGTCCGGGTTCGAGTCGCCGGCCCGGCCGCTGCCGATGCGGCCCAGAAGCGTCTGCTCGGCGGCCAGGGCGCCGTCCCGCCGGACCTCGAAAACCCGGATGAGCGCGCCCGTGGTGTCGTTCACGTACAGGAGCGACTCGTCCGGCGAGAAGCACAGGCCGTTGGGCTGGCCGAAATCGTCGATGAGCAAGTCCGGCTCGGGGTCACCGGGGCGGACGCGGTACACCCCGCGGAACGGGAGCTCGACGCGGCGCTTCAGCCCGAACTCTGCCGTCCGGCCGTAGGTCGGGTCGGTGAAGTAGATGGTTCCGTCGCTCTTCACGATGACGTCGTTCGGGCTGTTGAGCGGGCGCCCCCGGAACTGCGAGGCCACGACCTCCGTCGATCCGTCGGCTCGCTCCCGGACCACCGAGCTGGTGACGTGCTCACACACCAGCAGGTCGCCCACCGCGTCGTAGGTC
>JBOHCO010000442.1:0-1616 GCA_050698895.1 Streptosporangiaceae bacterium | reverse complement strand
ACGCCGCGCCGGGCGGCTGGCCGGGCCAGCCCGGGCCGGGCGGCGCGGGAGGGGCCAGCCCGGGCCGGGCCAGCGCGGACCGACCGGGCTGGAGCCGGTCACTGCGAGCTGCTGTGCTCATCGCCTTCCCCACTGGCCCCATCTACTGTCTACGTACATAGATAGTAGACGGGCTGCGGGGGTGCCGCAACACAGGCGCGCCCGGCGGGCGTGCGCCTGCTGCTCACTAGCCGTAGGTGGGCTGCTGGGGCCAGCCGGCCGGGGAGTCCTCCCAGTCCTCCTGCCGCCCGTACGGACACAGGTCGAGGATGTTGTGCCGGAACATCACCCGGTCCACGCCCCGGGCCGTGGTGGAGTAGGTCCGGTACACGTCGTCGCCGTCCCGCAGGAAGACGCTCAGCGCGAAGCCCTCGCCGGCCCCGCAGTCGCGGGAGAACGAGGTGCCCCGCGACGACACGAACGGCACCGTCCAGCCCATCCGCTCCCGGTAGGCCTGGATCTGGGCCAGCGGCATGTCCGACACGCTGACCCAGGTGACGTCGGTCTCGGCCAGACTGTCCAGGTCGGCGACGTTGTTGGTGAACGCGGTGCAGCCGGGGCAGAACTCGTCGGGCCCGCGGTCCATGAACTGGTACACCACGAGCTGGTCCCGGCCGTCGAACAGCTCGGCCAGCGTCCGCGGCCCGGCCGGGGTGTCGAACACGTAGTCAGCGCCGAACCTGACCATCGGCAGCCGGCGGCGCTGGGCGGCGAGCGCGTCCAGCGCCCGGGTGGCCTGGTTCTCGGCCGTGAGCAACTCGCCGCGGGCCTGCTCCCACTCCTGCTCGGACACGATCATCGGTAGCGCCATGCTCTTCGCCCTTCCGGTCTGGATGGTCCCTAACTGGCTGAGACGGATGGCGGCGGCCAGACTAATCGGCCGCGGCTGGCCCGGGCGGCGGCAGTGAAGTTGCCGATGATGCGGCGGCCGTGCGGGGTCAGGATGGACTCGGGGTGGAACTGGACGCCCTCGGCGGGGTGCTCGCCGTGGCGCAGGCCCATGGGCAGGCCGCCGGGACCGCGGGCGGTGATGGCCAGGGCCGGGGGCAGGGTCGCCTCGTCGACGATCAGGGAGTGATAGCGGGCGGCCCGGAAGCGCGGGGGCAGGCCGGATAGCAGGCCGCGGCCGTCGTGGGTGATGGTGGCGGCCTGGCCGTGGACGGGCTCGGGCGCAGCGGTGATCCGGGCGCCGTAGGCGGCAGCGATGGCCTGGTGGCCGAGGCAGATGCCGAGCAGCGGGGTGGTCGCGGCGCAGGCGCGGACGGCGGCGACGCTGATGCCGGCCTCGGCGGGCGTGCAGGGGCCGGGCGAGATGACGATGCCGTCGGGGCGGAGCCGGGCGATGTCGTCCGCGGTGACCTCGTCGTTGCGGACCACCTCGACCTGGCTCCCGTGGACCAGCAGCAGGTGGGCCAGGTTGTAGGTGAACGAGTCGTAGTTGTCGATCAGGACTATCACCAGGTCGGAACCGGCCAGGCGGCGGGGTGGCCGCGGGTTCGGCAGCGGCCCGGCCTGGGTTGAGATCTGGGCCGGGGACTGGGAGGGCCTGCGGGCCAGGGCCGCGCTCAGGCGGCGGG
>JBOHCO010000441.1:0-3621 GCA_050698895.1 Streptosporangiaceae bacterium | reverse complement strand
GCGGATGCTCGAGATCGGCTGCGGCAACCTGCGCGCGGGCCGGCTGTTCATCGACTACCTGGACCCGGGCAACTACTACGGGATCGACATCTCCCCCGACATCCTGCTGGCCGCGGAGGGCGTCGTGGGCCAGTACGGGCTCCAGGCCAAGCTGCCGCACCTGGCCCTGGTGCGCGACCTGCGGCTGGAGTTCCTGCCGGACGGCCAGTTCGACATGGTGCACGCGCACAGCGTGTTCTCGCACTCCCCGATCCAGGTCATCGACGAGTGCCTGGCCCACGTGGGCCGGGTGATAGCGCCGGGCGGGTTCTTCGACTTCACCTTCGACCGGACCGACGGCGCGGAGCACCAGGTGCTGCGGGAAGACTTCTACTACCGGACGCAGACACTGACCGGCCTGGCGGAACGGCACGGCCTCGAGGCGACTTTCATGGCGGACTGGGAGACACTGCTGCATGACCAGTCGAAGATCAGGGTAACTCGCCCGACATAACCGTCAGCTACCATTCCGCGCAGTGGCGGTCGACCGGTTTCGGGAACGCCCCTGGAGGTGGCTGATGGCAGACCGTCCGCGGATCCTGGGCATGGTGCTGGCCGGCGGCGCGGGCAAGCGCCTCGCCCCGCTCACCGCGGACCGGGCCAAGCCGGCCGTCCCGTTCGGCGGCCTGTACCGGCTGGTCGACTTCGCGCTGTCGAACCTGGTCAACAGCGGCTTCCGGCGGATCTGCGTGCTGACTCAGTACAAGAGCCACAGCCTGGACCGGCACATCACCACGACCTGGCGGCTGAGCAGCCTGCTCGGCAACTACGTCACCCCGGTGCCGGCCCAGCAGCGGCTGGGGCCGCACTGGTACACCGGCTCGGCCGACGCCATCTACCAGTCGCTGAACCTGGTCTTCGACGACAAGCCCGACATCGTCGCGGTGTTCGGCGCCGACCACGTGTTCCGCATGGACCCGATGCAGATGATCGACCAGCACGTGGCCTGCGGGGCGGGCGTGACCGTGGCCGCGCTCCCGGTGCCCAAGCAGGAGGCTACCGCGTTCGGGGTCATCAAGACGGCCAGCGACGGGCGGACGATCGAGGCGTTCCTGGAGAAGCCGGCCGACCCGCCCCCGATGCCCGGCCACGATGACCTGGCGTTCGCCTCCATGGGCATCTACGTGTTCACCACCAGCGTGCTGGTGGACGCGCTGCGGCGGGACTCGGCCGACGCGGGCAGCCGCCACGACATGGGCGGCGACATCGTGCCCATGCTGGTCAAGGAGGGCACGGCCCAGGTCTACGACTTCCTGCAGAACAAGGTGCCGGGCGCCGAGGAGCGCGACGCCGGGTACTGGCGGGACGTCGGGACGCTGGACTCCTACTTCGACGCGCACATGGACCTGTGCGCGGTGCACCCGGTGTTCAACCTGTACAACGACCGGTGGCCGATCCTGACCCACGTGCCGTCGCAGCCGCCGGCCAAGTTCGTGCACGACAGCGGCGACCGGGTCGGCCGCGCGATCAACAGCGTGGTCAGCAACGGGGTGATCGTGTCGGGCGGCCTGGTCCGGGCCGCGGTGCTGTCGCCGGGCGTGCGGGTCAACAGCTGGTCGCGGGTAGAGCGGGCGGTGGTGCTGGACAACACCAGGATCGGCCGGCACGCGGTGGTCGAGAACGCGATCCTGGACAAGAACGTCGAGGTGCCCGAGGGCGCGGTCATCGGGGTGGACAAGGAGCACGACAAGGCGCGCGGGTTCGTGGTGTCGGAGGGCGGCATCACCGTGGTGGGCAAGGGCCAGCTGGTCGAGCTATGACCGCCGGGCTCACGGAGCGCCAGCTCAGGGTGGCGCTGCTGACCCGTGAGTACCCGCCCGAGGTCTACGGCGGGGCCGGCGTGCACGTCGAGTACCTGGCCAGGGAGCTGGGCAAGCTGGTCGACCTCACCGTGCACTGCCAGGGCGCCGACCGCGAGGGCGCCGTCGCGCACCGGCCGTGGCCGGCGCTGGCCGCCGCCAACAGCGCGCTCCAGACCATCTCGACCGACCTGGCCATGACCGCGGCCGTGGCCGGCGCCGACCTGGTGCACTCGCACACCTGGTACGCCAACCTGGGCGGGTTCCTGGCCAGCCAGCTTTACGGCATCCCGCACGTGATGACGGCGCACTCGCTGGAGCCGCTGCGGCCGTGGAAGGCCGAGCAGCTGGGCGGCGGCTACGCGCTGTCCTCGTGGTGCGAGCGAACGGCCATCGAGGCGGCGGCCGGGGTGATCGCGGTCTCGGACGGCATGCGGGCCGACATCCTCGGCGCCGACCCGGCCGTGCGGTCCGAGCGGCTGCACGTGATCCGCAACGGGATCGACACCGTGCAGTACGCCCCCGACCCCGGCACCGCGGTGCTGGCCCGGCACGGCATCGACCCGGCTCGGCCGTCGGTGGTGTTCGTCGGGCGGGTGACCCGGCAGAAGGGGCTGCCGGTGCTGCTGCGCGCGGCGCGGTGGCTGGACCCCGCGGCCCAGCTGGTGCTGTGCGCCGGGCAGGCGGACACCCCCGAGCTGGAGGCCGAGGTGTCCGGGCTGGTCGAGCACCTGCGGGCGTCCCAGGCCGGTGTGGTCTGGATTCCCGGCATGCTGACCAAGCCCGAGGTCATCCAGATCCTCAGCCACGCGACGGTGTTCGCGTGCCCGTCGCTGTACGAGCCGCTGGGCATCGTCAACCTGGAGGCCATGGCCTGCGGCACCGCCGTGGTCGGCTCACGGGTCGGCGGCATCCCGGAGGTGGTCGCGGACGGGGCGACGGGCCTGCTGGTTCCGCCGGACGATCCCGAGGCCCTGGGCCTGGCGCTGAGCGCGCTGGTCCGTGATCCGGTCCGGGCGGCGGAGATGGGCCGGCTGGGCCGGGAGCGGGCCATCGCCGAGTTCAGCTGGCCGACGATCGCGGCTCAGACGGCCCGGCTGTACGACGAGCTGGCCGTCATCGCCGTGGGGTGATTTCGTGGGGTGATTTCGGGTAATAAGCAGGCAAAGACCAGCAGGTCATCCCATCCAGGACGGGCAAGAGGCCGCGCGGGCAGGCACGTATCAGGAATGTCACCGCCCGAGGCGGGACAGGACGGTTACTGCGGGTGTATGTGTTCCGTATGGGCCGACATGAAGTAGGTCGGGCTCCGGCCAACGATCCGCTGATGACCGCGGTCGTCTGCCTGCTGCTGCTCCTGGTCGCCCTGGTCTGCGTGTTCGCGGGCATGTGACCGCGACCGCGCAGGTGACCTGGGCATGCGCGAAGCGATGAGTTAAGATACATCTTGATTTGAACCCGAGGAGGCCCGAGGAGTACGCGATGCAGCCGTCCGGCCAGCCAGATCCCGCGCGATCCGAGTCCGAGGCACCCGAGTCCGCGGCCGCCGAGCGCGTCGTACCGGCAGGCACGCAGCCGGCCCGCACGCAGCCCGCTCGCACGGCGCCGGGCCTTGCCCCCGACCTGCGGGTGTCCGACCGGGACCGGGACGGGGTGGCGCAGATCCTCCAGGCCGCCTTCGCCGAGGGCCGGCTCGATGACGACGAGTTCGACGAGCGAATGCGGGCCGCGCTGACCGCGCGCACCGGGGCCGACCTGGAGAAGCTGACCGCCGACCTGCCCG
>JBOHCO010000440.1:0-1779 GCA_050698895.1 Streptosporangiaceae bacterium | reverse complement strand
CGGAGAAGTCCGCGCCGATCAGGGACGCCCCGGTGGCCTGCGCGATCAGCAGCCCGTAGGCGCCCCGGCCGCAGGCCAGGTCAAGCAGCGTGCTCCCGGGCGCGAGCCGGAGCTCGGCCGCCAGCTCGGGGATCGCCTCGGCGATGACCACCCCGGCTCGGGTGTCAGGCGGGAAGCCCATGTGCCGGTTCATGATCTCGGCGACGGTCGGCATGGCGGCCTGGCTGGCGTACCAGCCGTCGAAGTACTCGGCGGAGCGCGGCTTCGGGGGCATTCGGGCAATTATAGGGAGCCGGGCTGCCAGGAAGCCGGCTGCGCCGTCCGCGGTGCCGTGAGAGATGTCACCCGGCCAGGTCGTAGGCGCGCAGGTGTCGGACCCGTGCCCCGGCAGCCGGTAGATCGCCATCGGCGCGTCGTTCGGCTCCGTCGACACCGGCCGCACCGCGACCAGCTCGAAGCCGTTCTTCTCCAGCACCCGCCGCGACGCCGTGTTGGCCGCGTCCGGGTCGGCCATGATGCCGGCGCCCGGATGGTGGCGGCGCACCTCGGCCACCAGGGCGGCGATCAGCTCCGTGCCCATCCCCCGGCCGATGCACTGCGGGTCACCGATCGCGTAGTCGATCCCGGCCTCGCCGTCGCGGGCGCCCATCTCCGCGGCCTCGGCCGGATAGTCGGCCCAGCGGTACCACTGGCACCAGCCGACCGGCACGTCGTCGCGCAAAACCATCAGCATGACCGTGGCCGGGTCAATGCCGCCGCTGACCCGGTCGCGGTACTCGGCCAGCTCGGCCCCGGCCGTGGTCCCGGCCGTCCACCAGCGGGCCACGTGCGGCAGCGCCAGCCAGGCCGCGATGGCCGGGAGGTCGCCTTCGGTCATCGGGCGGAAGCGGATCACCCCGCCACCCTATGAGCGCGGCCGCTCCCCCGCCTCCCCCGCTTCCTCGGGCGGGCCGGCTGGCTGGACCGCGCGGAAGGCACCGGGCCGCAGCGGGGCGCCGAGCACCTGGCTGACGTGGGTGCGGTGGGCGGCGTGCAGGGTGCGGACCGCGGCCGGCTTCAGGCCCGGCTTGACCGGCTCCTGGCCGCCGCGGGGCCGCCCGGGCTTGGTCGGGATCCACAGGTAGCCCGGGTCGGTGCCCTCCAGCTCGGCGATGACCGCCGCCCGGGCGCTGAGCCACCGGCTCAGGATCTGCACCGTCGCGCTGCTGAGCGGGTTCGAGCCGTCGGCGAGCACGACGCGGGCCTGGCCGTCCAGGTGCAGGGCGCTGAGCGTGAGGCCCGCCAGCTCCGGGACCGACCGCCCGGTGTCGGCGACGAGCGCGGCCACGGCGGCGGTGCGCATGAGGGTCAGCGCGTTGGCGTTGACGGGCCGGCGCGTGGCCAGGTCGTGCAGCAGGCGCTCGGTGTCGTCCGGGGTCAGGGCGTAGCCGTCAGCCGGCGGCGGGCTGTCGACCCGGTCGGGCCGGCCGAGGAACTGGGCGAAGGCGTTGTAGGTGTCGACGCGCACGCGCATCGAGTTCGTGTAGGCGGCGGCGCCGGGACCGCGCAGGGTGTTGCGGGTCCGGGTCTTGCCGCCCGCCGCGTCAGCCAGCCACGCGTCCGCCCGCGCCGGGTCCATGAGCTGCCCGACCGTGATGCCAGTCTTCCCGGCCGCCTGCTCGGTGTGGTGCAGGTACTCCTCGAGGTAATGCCGGCGCAGCCGCTGGGTGACGGCCGAGTACTCCCGGCTGGCCAGATGGCCGATGAAGTCGTTCACGGCCTTGCGGGCCGGTCCCCCGT
>JBOHCO010000439.1:0-6979 GCA_050698895.1 Streptosporangiaceae bacterium | reverse complement strand
TCCGGGCCAGCACCACCGGCATGCTCTACGTCCTCGACGAGCCGTCGGTCGGCCTGCACCCCAGCAACGTCGCCGGGCTGCGCAAGACGATCACCGCGCTGGCCGGGAACGGCAACTCCGTGGTCGTGGTGGAGCACGAGCGGGAGCTGATCCGCGCCGCGGACTGGATCATCGAGCTGGGCCCGGGGGCGGGCCGCCAGGGCGGCACGGTGATCGCCGAGGGCACCCCGGCCCAGCTCGAAGCCGACCCCCGCTCGATCATGGGCCCGTTCCTGGCCGGCGCCCCGGCCGTGCCGCCCGGCCGCCCGGCGCGGCCTGGTTCCGGCAAGCAGATCAGCATCGAGATCGGGGACCTGTACAACCTGCACGACCTGACCGCCGTCTTCCCGGTCGGCCAGCTGACCGCGCTGGCCGGGCCGTCGGGAGCGGGCAAGACCGCCCTGGTCCTGGACAGCCTGATCCCGGCCGCTCGGGCCGAGCTGTCCGGGGCGGCCCGGCCCGGGCACGTGCGCCGGCTCGACCTCGGCGGCATCCGCCAGGTCGTCCAGGTCGATGCCTCCCCGATCGGCCAGAACTCCCGGTCCACGCCCGCGACCTACTGCGGTGCCTTCGACCAGATCCGCGGCCTGTTCGCCGCGTCGCCGTATGCCCGGCGCCGGCGCTGGAAGCCCGGGCACTTCTCGTTCAACACCCGCGAGGGCCAGTGCCCGACCTGCCGCGGGCTGGGCGACATCGACCTCGACGTCCAGTACCTGCCCGACATCGCCGTCACCTGCCCGACCTGCCACGGCGCCCGGTTCAACGATGCCACCCTGGCCGTCCGCGTCGACGGCCTGACCATCGCCGACGTCCTCCGCCTCACCGTGGCCGAGGCCCAGGACCGGTTCTCCGACCGGGCCCCGGTCGCCGCGGCGCTCCGGCCCGTCGGCGAGGTCGGCCTGGGCTACCTGCGGCTCGGCGAGCCCACGCCCTCGCTGTCCGGCGGCGAGTCGCAGCGGCTGCGGATCGCGACCCGCCTGCGCGCCAGCCAGCGCGGCGTGCTGTACGTCTTCGACGAGCCGTCCACCGGCCTGCACCCGCTGGACGTGGCCACGCTGGCCGGCGTGCTCCACCGGCTGCTCGCCGCCGGCGCCACGATCATCGTCGTCGACCACGACCTCGACCTGCTCGCCGCCGCCGACCACCTCATCGACATGGGGCCGGGCGGCGGCCCGGACGGCGGGCACATCCTGGCCGCGGGCGCGCCCGAAGACGTCGCGCGTGACCCGCGGAGCGTGACCGGGCCGTGGCTGGCCGAGCACCTCGGCCAGGGTTAACGGGGCTAATGGGGCTAAGGACAGGAAGGCGCACAGCACCGCGGTGTCGTCCTCCCGCCCCTGGGCCGGCTGGCCCTCCCGGACGAGGAGCTCGCACAGCTCGGCCGGCTCGGCCGGCAGGGGGCCCGTGAGCTGGCCGGCCAGGCGGGTGATGCCGGTCCCCACGCTCGGGTCGTCCCGGCGCTCGACCAGGCCGTCGGTGTACAGCACCAGGCAGCTCCCTGCGGCGAAGGTGATCTCGCTCTCGGGCCGGTCGCTGGTGGCCAGCCCCAGCAGCAGGCCGCCGGCCTCGTCGAGGACCGTCACCGATCCGTCCGGCTGGCGCAGCAGCGGGGGCGGGTGCCCGGCCTGGCAGTAGCGCAGGGTCCGGCGGGCCGGGTCGATGACCGCCACGACGGCCGTGGCCAGCGGCTCGCTGATGGTGCTGCACACGAACTGATCGAGTGCGGCGAGCAAGTCAGCGGGCTGGTAAGCGGGCGCCAGGGCCCGGGCGGCGCTGCGGACCTGGCCCATCGTGATGGCGGCCTCCAGCCCGTGCCCGGCGACATCACCGACCACCAGCATCAGCCGGCCGTCGGGCAGCGGGATGGCGTCGTACCAGTCACCCCCCATGCCGTGGCGCGACTCGGCCGGCAGGTAGCGCGCGCCCAGGCGGGCGCGCGGCAGCTCAGGCAAGGGGCTGGCCAGCAGGCTGCGCTGCAGCGACGACACCAGGTCGCGGTCCCGGTCGTACGCGGCGGCCCGGCCGATCGCGTCCGCGACGGCCGATCCCAGCGCGGCCAGGGCGATCTGGTCGCTGACCCCGTCCAGCGCATGCGGCCGGCTGAACACCAGGGTGAGCACGCCGAGCGTTCGTCCTCCGCTGCGCAGCGGGATCGCGGCCCAGGCATGGTGGAGAAGGGACGCCCCGAGGCCGGCAGCGGGGAACTCCCGGGTCAGGTCGGCCGGAGTCGGCACGTAGACGATCTCGGAGGTGGTCAGCGCCTTGCGCGACGGCGAGTACGCGGACAGCGGAAAATCACGCCACTCCGTCAGGGCCGGCTCGGGCATCCCGACGGCGCTGACGGTCAGCGGGGGGCCGAGCCGCTCCTGGCCGGTCAGGATCAGCCGGGCGGCCGCGGCGCCGAACGGCAGCAGGCCGTGCTGGAAGACCGCGGCCTGCACGTCGGCCATGGACGCCGACGCGACCAGGGCCCGCATCATGGCCTGAAGCCGCTCGGTGCGCTGGCGCGCGCCGCGCTCGGCCTCGACCTCCTGGGCCCGTCTCAGGGCGCTCGCCGCCAGCCGCGCGATGACCCGGACCTCGCTCTTCTGGACGTCGGTAAAGGCCTGGGCCGCCGGCCAGGCCATGCCCAGGGCGCCGATGACGCGCTGCTGCCCTTCGGTCAGGGCCAGGGCGGCCACCGCTCCCACGTCGGCCAGGGTGAAGTCCGCGAGCATCCCGGGGTAAGTGGCCCCTGCCTCGCCCGCAGAGGGCAGCCACACCTCGCCCGCCGTCTGCAGGACGGTGCCCAGCGGAGTGGACCCGTCGACCAGTATGTCCGCGTACCGCCCCCCGAACTCCTGCCTCAGGCCGGATGCGTGGTACATGCGCGCGGACGTGTCCGTGCCCGGGTCCAGGACGGCGACATTGGCGAACGAAGCCCCGCCCGAGGCGCCGCGCTCGGCGATGACCGTCGCCACGGCGTCCGCGCTCTCGGCCCGGACCAGCGCGTCCACCAGCTCATCGAGCCGGGCCGCGGACAGCGCCTGGCGGGCCGGCTCGTCCGGGCGGCTCCACCGCCGCAGGTACATGGCGCACAGGTCGGCCAGGTTCATCAGGTACTCGCGCTCGGCCGCGGCGAACTCATGCTGGCCGGCGAACATCAGGGCGATGGCCCCCAGCCGGGCGCCGTCAGCGCGCAGCGGAAGGACCGCGCAGGCCTGCTCGCCGGAGGCGGCCAGCCCGGCCAGCCGGGGAAATCGCCGGGCCAGCTCAGCCCGCGAAGTCAGCCACACCGGGCGACTCACGGTCGTGGCGATGCCCACGGCCAGCGGCAGGTCGGCCGCGCTGCTCGCGCCGCCGTTGCCCTCGCGGGCTGGATGCCCGCGCGCCCAGGCCAGCTCCATGAGCCGGTCACCGGATACCGCGCAGAGCACAGCGGCGGCGGCACCGGCCGCTGACGATGCCTCGGCGACCAGGAACTGGGGCAGTCCAGCGGCGGGCGCGGCCCGCTCGATCACCCGGCGGACCTGGTCAAGCGACCGCGGCGGGCCTTCCGGGGCGCGAGCCAGCGCGGCGCGAGCTTCTGGCTGCTCCTCAACGTCCGGCACGGTATCCCCCGATTCGTGCTGGCACCATGATGATCACGTCATCAGGCCGGGCGGTCCCGGCCAGGCCGCCCCCAGCGGCCCGAAGTCTCAGACAAAACCGATCGTAACAACTCGAATACTATCAGTAATCCTAGCCGGGCGGCCAGACCTGGTACATAACGAAGTTGTCCAGGCCGCAAGCAACTGCGAGAGGAGTGAACGGTGAGCGCCGAACTGAATCCTGAGAACGCCGTGCGCAAGATCTACGACTGCTCACCGAGGGTCGCCCGGTACGCGATCGACGCGCTGGTCGCCGACGGCGACACGGTGGCGGCCGCCTGGACCGGGACGCTGCCCGGCGGCGATGAGATGCGCGGGCTGAGCCTCTACCAGGTCTCCGGAGGCCTGATCCGCTGGACCCGGCACGCCCTGATTGGCAGCCTCCCGCCGACCGGGCGCTGACCGCCTGGTCCGCGGCGGCGGGTTAGCTGACCTGCCTGAGCGCCGTGGCCAGCGGCTCCAGCACCGCGGGCGTGTGCGGCGGAAGCAGCTGGACGATGGCCAGTTGCACGCCGGCCTCGGCCAGCGCGGCGGCCGACGCCGCGGTCGCCGCCGGGTCGCCCTGGTCGGGCAGGTGGCTGGAGATCAGGATCTCCGACGGGTCCCGGCCCACCTCGGCGCAGTGCTGGTGCAGCACCTCCAGCTTGTGCGTGATCTCGGCGGGATCGGGGCGGACGGAGTTCCAGTGCTGCGCGAACCTGGCCGCGGTGCGCAGCGTCCGGCGCTCGCCGCTGCCGCCGACGCACAGCGGGGGGTGCGGCTGCTGGACCGGCCTGGGCTCGCACCGGGCCTCGTTCAGCTGGTAGTACTTCCCGCTGAACGTCACCGTCTCGGTGCTGAGCAGCCCGAGGATGACCTCGCACGCCTCCTCGAAGCGGTCGCTGCGCTCCCCCGGAGTGCCCAGCTCGATGCCGTAGGCGCCGGACTCCTGCTCGTTCCAGCCCGCGCCCAGGCCCAGCTCTAGCCGGCCGCCGGAGATGATGTCGATGGTCGCGGCCATGTTGGCCAGCACAGCCGGGTGCCGGTAGTGGATCCCGGTCACCAGCGTGCCCAGCCGCAGCCGCCGGGTGGCCTGGGCCAGGGCGGCCAGCATCGACCAGCCCTCCAGGCACGGCCCGCGCCAGTCGCCGCGGATCGGGTAGAAGTGGTCGAAGTTCCAGCCGGACTCGAAGACCTCGATGTCGTCGGCCGCGGTCCAGACGGCCAGCATGTCCGCCCACGTGGTGTCCTGGGGCGCGGTCTTGAAGGCGAAGCGCATGACTACGACCCTAAGCCCCGCCCATGATCGCGGCCGGGTCGCGGCCCAGGTCGTGCAGCAGCACGATCGCCGCGTTGCGGCCGGGGGCCCCGGTGATGGATCCGCCCGGGTGCGTGGTCCCGCCGGTCTGGTACAGGCCGGGAATGGGCATCCGGTGCGAGGCCCAGCCCGGCGCCGGGCGCAGCGCTCCGCTGAACGCCGGGCCGCGGTTGCCGCCGTGGAAGGCGCCGTTGATCATGTGCAGGTTGCTGTCCTCGATGTCGGCCGGGGACTTGACCAGGCTGGCCAGGATCACCTCGTCGGTGAAGCCGGGCGCGGCCCGGCGCAGCCGGTCCAGCGTCCGGCGGGCGTGCTCGTGCTTCACCGTCGCCCACTCCCCCATTCCCGGCGGGAGCCGGTAGACCTGCGGGCTGAGCAGCTTGACCGTGTGCTGGCCGGCCGGCGCCCGGCCCGGGTCAGCCAGGGTGGGCGTGGCCACGAGCACCCAGGGCGGCTCCGCGATGAACCGGCCGGCCCGCAGGTCGGCGCCCATCTGGATGACGTCCTCGGGCCAGCCCGCGAGCCCGGCCGAGACCGCGGTCCGCGGCCCGTCCGGAGCCTGGAATTCCGGCGGCGCGGTCGTCGCGTAGTACGCCGCGAAGCCGGGCACGCCCACGTCGTAGGTATCCACCCCGTAGTGGAACTCCTCGGGCCAGGCCTCCGCGGGAGCCATGTCGCGCAGGTGCCTGACGTGGATGGTGGAGACCACCGCGGTGCCCGCCCGGTACTCGGTGCCGTCCTCGGTCTGCACCCCGGCGCACCGGCCGCCCTCCAGCAGCAGCCGGGTGACCCGCTGGCCGCAGCGCACGGTGCCGCCGTGATCAGCCAGGTAGCCGGTGAGGGCGGCAGTCAGCTGCCCGGAGCCGCCGATCGGGATGGACCAGCTGCGCTGCTGGCGCCCGAACGTCTGCGCGTAGGGCAGCACGCCCGAGCCGGGCTCGTCGGGGGGCTGGAAGACCTGGAAGGCCATCCACAAAAGGAACGCCTGGATGTGCCGGCTCTCGAACTCGTGCCGCACCACCTGCACCGCGGACAGCTGTCGCCGCCGGGCCCAGATCCGGCCCCGCGGATGGTCGGCGAGCATCTGCTCCAGTGACGGCCCGAACCCCACCGGGGTGAACTGAGCCTGGCTGAAGATCTGCTTCACCTGGTCGTACTCGTCCAGCAGGCGCAGGTAGGCGGCCGCGTCCGGCTTGGAGAACCGGGCCACCTCCTCGGCCGTCCGGTCCCGGTCCAGCCACATGGTGAACTGCCGGCCGTCCGGGAAGGCGACCTGCTCCACCGGATCTGGCTCGGCGTAGCGCAGGCCGTAGCGGGCGGTCAGGCCCAGCTCATCGCGGCTCAGGGCCGGATTGACCCGGATCATCGTGTGCCCAGTTGCGCAGGTGTCGATGCCGAACCCGGGCAGCAGCAGCTCCTCGGTGGCCGCCCCGCCGCCGGGGATCGGCCGCGCATCCAGGACCAGGCAGCGGTAGCCGGCCTTGGCCAGGTAGCACGCGGTCAGCAGGCTGTTGTGGCCGGCGCCCGCCACCACGATGTCGGCGTCGGCGGTCATGCGGATTGCCTCGTAGTCACGTCGTCCAGTGTGGCGGCCCGCTGGTCCCGAGGTCGAATCTCGACCACGACCGGATCGCCGACCCGGATGACGCCCGGCCGCACCGTCGTTCCGTACCCGCCGGCGCGTGCCCCCGGGCCGAGCGGCTCATCAAGGATAGGCAGCGTGACCAGGTAAAGGCCAAGGGGGCGACGACTTCGGGTGCGCGGCCGGGTCTATACCTGCAGGGGCCGGCGCCGCGCCGGCCCGGCACGGGCGGGTTGGAAGTAGCCGATGACCGAGCCGATGACCGAGCCGATGACAGTCAGCGAGGATTTCACCAGCATCACCGGCCGGTTCCAGGCTGAGCTGCTGGCGCACTGCTACCGGATGCTGGGCTCGGCCGAGGAGGCCGAGGATCTGGTCCAGGAGACCTACCTGCGGGCCTGGCGGTCGTTTGAGGGGTTCGAGGGCCGTTCC
>JBOHCO010000438.1:0-5311 GCA_050698895.1 Streptosporangiaceae bacterium | reverse complement strand
GACTTGCGCTGGTCCCGGCCCCGCGGTCGGCGCGGCTCGGCAGCCCGGCCGCCGTCGCGCGAGCGGGCAAGCGGCCCGCCAATCGCTTTCCCGATCGCCCCATTGGCCCCGGCGGTCGCACCGCGGGACAAGTAAACAGACGAGCACGCCGACGGCCGCGATCATAGCGCCGCCCGTTCAATGGTGACCGAGCGGACATAATCTCCGAAACAGGGCTGCTTTCGCCGCATCGGGCCAGGAAAGCCGGACCCGGTCCGGGCGCGAAAGATCAGCTGTCGACCAGGTCCGGACCCCACAGCGAGTCCAGGGCGTGATCCACCGTCTGGGCCAGCCGGGCCAGATGCGGGATCAGCGGCCGGGGCGGCGCCGCGTCGATCACCTCGCAGCGGGCCAGCGCCCGGGCGTCCAGGAACCGGGTCAGCAGCGCGTAGCCGTGCCGGTCGTCGCGGCCCGCCCGGTGGATATGCATCCGCAGCGGCGCGTACAGGTAGAGCTGATCGCGGGCCCTGGTCACCGCCACGTAGAACAGCCGCTGCTCCTCGGCCAGCCCTTCCGGGGTGGACAGCGCCATGTCGCTGGGCACGGCCCCGTCGACGAGCTGCGGCAGGTGCACGGCGGGCCACTCCAGGCCCTTGGCCGAGTGGATGGTGGAGATGATCAGGAAGTCGTCGTCCAGCCGGGGCCGGCCGGCCAGGTCCGACCCGGACCCGGGCGGGTCGAGGGCCAGCTCGACGAGCGCGTCGTGCAGCGACGGGCGGGTGGCCGCCGCGTCGGCCAGCCGCTGCAGGTCGGCCAGCCGGGCCCCGGCGTCGGGATAGCGGGCGCTGATCGGGTCGTGCACCGCGGCCAGCACCGCGGCGGCGCGGTCGGCGGTCCGCTCCAGCCCGGCCGCGGCGATCAGGCGGCCGACGGTGGCCGACACCTCCGGGCGGGTCCGCGGCGGCAGGCAGCCGGCCGCCTCCGGCCACCGGCCCAGCGGCCCGGGCTCGGTCAGCCGCAGCGCGTCGATGACCCGGCGGGCCAGCACCGGCCCGACGCCCTCGTGCAGCCGGAGCAGCCGGAACCAGGCCAGGTCGCCGGCCGGGTTGGCCACGATCCTGGCCGCGGCGATGAAGTCCTTGACGTGCGCCGCCTCGGTGAACCTGAGCCCGCCGTACTTGACGTACGGGATGCCGCGGGCGGACAGCTCGATCTCCAGCAGGTCGCTGTGGTGCGCCGTGCGCACCAGCACGGCCTGGTCCTGGAAGCGCAGCCCGGCCTCGTGGGCGTCGAGCACCCGGGCACAGATCTCCCTGGCCTGGGTGGCCTCGTCGTGGCAGCGGATCAGCACGGGCGGCGGCCCGGGGCTGGCCGCCCCGGCCGGGTCACGGCCCTGGTCACGGCCGGCGGTCAGCTCCAGCTCCAGCCCCTCCGACTGCGGCCGGACCACGTTGGCCAGCTGGAGCAACGCGTGCCGGGAGCGGTAGTTCCGGACCAGCCGGACCACGGTCAGGTCCGGGTACCAGGCCGTCAGCGCGCGCAGGTGCGCCGGGTCGGCGCCGCGGAAGGCGTAGATGGCCTGCGCGTCGTCGCCGACGCAGGTCAGGCCCGCGCCGTCGGGCCGCAGCAGCCGGACGATGTCGGCCTGCACCGCGTTGACGTCCTGGTACTCATCCACCAGCACCGCGTCGAACAGGCCGCGCAGCGCCGGGCCCGCCGCCGGGTCGGCCAGCGCCGCGCGCCACATCAGCAGCAGGTCGTCGAAGTCGATCATGCCGTGGGCGCGCTTGTGCGCGGTGTAGGCGCGGAACAGCCCGCCGAGCTGCGCGGTGAAGTCGGCGCACCACGGGAAGCCCTCGGCCACCATCTTGACCACCGGGGTGCCGGTGTTCACGCAGCGCGTGTAGATGTCGGCGCAGGTCGCCGCCCGCGGCGCCCGTCGCCGGGTGCCGACCAGGTCGTGGTCGGCGCGCAGCGTGTCCAGCACGTCGGTGACGTCGGCCGGGTCGATGACCGTGAAGTCGGGCGGTAGCGAGAACGACTCCGCGTGGGCCCGGATCAGCCGGTGCGCGATGGCGTGAAACGTGCCCCCGGTGATCCGGTCGGCGGCCGGCGCGTCCGGCGGGTGAGCCCGGGCCAGCATGTCGTCCGCGGCCCGGCGAGTGAAGGTCAGCAGCAGGATCCGGCTGGCCTGGGTGCCCTGGTCGCGCAGCCAGGCGGCCCGCGCAACCAGCGTCCCGGTCTTGCCGGTGCCCGCCCCGGCCAGGATCAGCAGCGGCCCGCCGGCATGCGTCGCCGCCGCCCGCTGCTCGTCGTTGAGGCCCGCGAGGGTGGGGCGGTCTTCGCCCTTGGCCGGCAGCGTCATGGCTGGGACTGTAGCCAGGTCCTCTGACAGCACGGTCAGGTGATCGCTGGCTCGAGCACTGCCGGCGGGCAGGCATGCTGGGGGCACGGCAGCTTGGCCGGAATTGAGCGGAGATAGCCCAGGTGACTCGGACGCTTCACGGCGCGCTGCACGCCATCGTCGCGCTGCAGTCGCACCTGCCCGTCACGACCTCCGCGCTGCTCGGCGTCGGCGCGCTGGGCGCGGCCACGCTGCCCGGCATCTCGCTGCTCACCCAGCACTTCAACACCATGGCCCATGAAGGCGCGCACGCCGCCATGGGCTCGGTCACCGGCCGCCGGGTCACCGGGGTGAGCCTGCGCGGCAACGGCGAGGGCCGCACCACCCTGAGCAGGCCCCGGGGCCTCGGCTTCCTGCTGGCCGGCGTGGCCGGCTACCTCGGCCCCAGCCTGTTCGGGCTGGCCGCGGCCAAGCTCATCGAGGCCGGCCACATCGTTGCCGTGCTGTGGCTGAGCCTGCTCGCGCTGGTCTGCCTGGCCGTCATGGTCCGCCGCAGCGGCTTCGGCCTGGCCGCAGTGCTGGCCAGCGGCATCGTCCTGTTCCTGGTCGCCCGCTACGCACCGCTCGGCGCGGAGATCGCCCTGGCCTACGGCATCGCCTGGTTCCTGCTGGTGTCCGGCGTCCGGGTGGTCGTCCAGCACGGGCGCCACGCCAGCGACGCGGTCATCCTCCGCCAGCTGACCCACGTGCCGCCGTCCATGTGGGCCGCGTTCTGGCTGCTCGGATCGGCCGCCGCACTGCTACTCGGCGGCCGCTGGCTGGTCTAGCATGCCGGCTATGGCCACGCCCGAGGAGATCGCCCGGCAGCTAGCGGCGCAGGCGGTGGCGGCCAACGACCCGACGGCCTGGTTCGAGCGGGTCTACGCCGCCGCGGAGGCCGGCGAGACCGAGGTGCCCTGGGACCGGGCCGCGCCCAACCGGCTGCTGGTCCAGTGGGCCACCGACGGCGGCCTGTCCGGCGGGGGCCGGCGCGCCGTCGTGGTGGGCTGCGGCCTGGGCGACGACGCCGAGTTCGTCGCCGGGCTCGGCTTCGCGACCACCGCGTTCGACATCTCGGCCACCGCCCTGCGCGCCGCCCGGCGGCGCTACCCGGACTCGCGGGTCAGCTACGCCACCGCCGACCTGCTCAGCCTGCCCGCGGCCTGGCTGGAGTCCTTCGACGTGGTCGTCGAGAGCATGACCTTGCAGGCGCTGCCGGACCCGCCCCGCGCGACGGCCATCACCAGCGTGGGCCGGCTGGTCGCGCCCGGCGGCACGCTGATCGTCATCGCCCGGGCCCGCGAGCCCGGTGACCCCGACGACGGCCCGCCGTGGGCGCTGACCCACGCCGAGATCGACGCGCTGGCCGGCTCCGGGCTGCGGCCGGTGCGCGTCGAGGACCTGCGCGACCCCCGGCCGCCATCCGCGCGGCGCTGGCGCGCCGAGCTCACGCGCCCGGCGGTCCGCCACCCATGACGGCACCAGCCCGGCCGGCGCGTCCGGCCCGTCCCACGCCGGCCGACCTGACCGCGGCACGGGAACTGACCATCCCCGACGTGGCCGCGCCCGGACTGCGCGTGCTGTTCTCGGGCATCAACCCCGGCCTGTACTCGGCCGCCACCGGCTATCACTTCGCCCGGCCCGGCAACCGCTTCTGGCCCGCTCTGCACCGGTCCGGGTTCACCCCGCACCAGCTCGACCCGAGCGAGCAGGACCAGCTTCTCGGCCTCGGGCTGGGCATCACCAACGTGGTGGCCAGGGCCACCGCGCGGGCCGACGAGCTCAGTCCCGCCGAGCTGCGCGCCGGCGGCCACCTGCTGCGAGCCAAGGCGGAAACGCTGGGGCCACAGTGGCTGGCGGTGCTCGGCGTCACCGCCTACCGAGCTGCGTTCGGGATAAAAAAAGCCGTCGTCGGCCCGCAGGACGAGGTCTTCGGGGCGAGCCAGGTCTGGATCCTGCCCAACCCCAGCGGGCTGAATGCGCTATGGCCTGCACCCAAGCTCGTGGAGGCGTTCCGGGAGTTGAGGCTAGCCGTTGAGGGCTGAGCGCCCATGACGCGGCAGAGCCGACCTCACCGGTGAGCGGCGGCGCGCCGCGCTGGCCTCGGCGGTAGCTGGCGTCCGGAACGGCTCTCACGCCGCAATTCGAGCATTGCCCCCACGGTCACGAGCAAAGCCCCAAGATAGGCCATGGTGCTCGTCCAGATCAGCGCGAATGCTAGCCGGGGATCGTTCCCCAGCGGGGAGAAGATCAGGGCCGCCCACAGGCCCGCGTAAACCACGCTGGCCGCCCTGATCACCCGGCCCGGCGGCAGGGCTGGCTGGTTCTGCGCCCGGGTCGGCTCCGACGGCTGGGCCAGGCTCAGCCCGGCGGGGATGTCCGCGGTGACCGCGGCGAGGTCCGCGTAGGTCCGCGACCCGAATGTCTGGCCTACCCGCAGGTCGAATTCGTCCTTGTCCAGCAGGCCCTGTACGAATGCGGCCTTGAGGGTGCCGATCACCTGTTCGCGGTCGGCGTGCGACGCGCGCAGGCGGCCACCGTCTGCTGCCCGTGCTGCCATCTCGTCTCCCCGCCGTGCCATCACCGGCGCCTCCTCACCACAACGATGCAGTTCGAGCCTAACCCGGCGGCCCCTCGTGGCCGACATCCTGCCCGGAGCCACGATCCGGCAGTGCAGGCGCTGGCCGCTGAGTTCGCCCGCCTGCGCGAGGCCGCCAGCCAGCCGGCGTGTCCGGCGCTGGTTTTCGCCTGCTTTGGTTAGCATTCCGTCGCCGACAGGCAGCGGGATAGGCGAGTGCCAGGCTGGAGAGCGGACTGGCGGGCGGAGGGGCGGGCGGACCGATGCTGGGACACTCGCACGCGCTCTCGGGCGCGGTGACCGGCCTGGCCACCGGCATCTTCCTGCACATGAGCGGGCCCAGCACCGTCGCCCTGGCCGGCTTTACCGCC
>JBOHCO010000437.1:0-2886 GCA_050698895.1 Streptosporangiaceae bacterium | reverse complement strand
GCGGCGGGGTGGCGGCTCAGGTGCCCCAGCAGGCTCCACCGCCAGCGGGCGAGCTGGCCAGGAACGGACTGGACGCGGCCGCCGTGGCCGCCGGCCGGCCGGCCGGCACGGGACCGGGCCGGGCCGGGGGCGGCGCGGCGACAGTCGTGCCACCGAACGGATCCAGCGCCGCGGCCGCCGCGTCCAGCGCCGGGCCGACGCCGGCTATGGCCGGGACGGATCTGCGGGCGACCGCTCGTTTGGACAGAAAAGGCCCGTCGCGCAGGAACCCTCCGCCGCGGGGCCCGGCCACCAAGGGCGCCGCGGCCCGGGGCAAGAAGAAGGGACGATCCAGCGTCGTGCTGGCGGTCAGCGCGGTGGCGGTCCTGGCCGTCGCCGCGGCGGCGTTCCTGCTCTACACGGCCAGCCACCAGAACACGCCGTCGGTGGCCGCGCCGACCAGCCCGAAGGCGACCAGGCACCAGAGCACGAGCCCGAGCCCCAGTCCCACGCCGACGGACCACATCCTCAGCCGCACCGCGGACCCGCTGCCGGTGTCGGTAGCCCAGCTGTTCCCGGTGCGGTTCACGGCCGGGGGCCGCTCGTTCGCCCGCACCGTGACCAAGACGCAGAAGAACTGCCCGGCGGCCATCGTGGGCAGCCGCCTCCAGGCGGCGGTCAAGGCGGCCAAGTGCAGCCAGGTGATCCGGGCCAGCTACGTGTCGATAGCGATCAAGGTGATGGGCACGATCGGCGTGCTCAACCTCGGCACCAGCCAGCAGGCGGAGAAGGCCGGGCACGCGGTCGGCGCGTCGGACTTCATCGCGCTGCTCAAGGGCCACAAGGGGGTCACCCGCGGGCTGGGCCGGGGCACCGGGATCGTGGAGGCCGAGGTGAAGGGCCACTACCTGATCCTGATGTGGGCGCAGTTCACGACCCATCACCGGCCGCGCAAGGCGACGCAGAAGACGCGGCTGGAGAACTTCATGAAGAACCTGTTCGAGCAGACCGCGAACGTCAGCCTGACCCGGCGGATGGTGGACGGGACGCCCTAGCCGGCTTCAGCCCGCCGTAGCCGGCTTCAGCCCGCCCTGGTCCGCACCAGCGCCTGCGGGGTCAGGCCGGACAGCCGGACGCACTCCCTGGTCAGGTGGGGCTGGTCGGCGTACCCGGCGGCCGCGGCGGCGTCGGCCAGGCCGCCGGGCAGCGGCCCGGCGTCGACGGCCGACACGAACCGCCGGAAGCGCAGCACGCGCTGCAGGGTCCGCGGCCCGTAGCCGATGCTGGCCTGGCAGCGACGGCGGAACTGGCGCTCGCTGAGCTCGAGCTCGCCGGCCACCGCCTCGGCGCGGCTGGCGGGCCGGCCGAGCAGCCGCGCGGCATAGGTCATGGCCGGGTCGGCCGGGCGCTGCTGGACCAGGTCGGCGATCAGGCTGGTAAGCGCGGCCAGGGCACAGCAGGGCGGCAGGTCGGCCGCCGGGATCCGGCCGCGCAGGGCCGGGATGTCGGCCGTCTCGACCTGCTGGTTGAGCATCTCCGAGAGGGGCAGCCCGAGCACGGTGCCGCCCGCGCCGGGCCGGAACCTGGCCCCGACCGTCACCATGCCGCCGGGCGCCGAGCTGGGCGTCGGGCCGGTGTCGGGCCCGGCCAGGAAACTGCGGGCGCCCTGCTGCCAGACCAGGTCGACCGCGCCGTCGGGCAGCACCAGGGTGGTCTGGGCGGGACCGGGCGGCGTGACGCCGACCCACAGGCAGGACAGCGCGCCGCGCAGCCCGGCGGGCGGCGCGAACTCCCGGTAGCCCGGTGACCAGTCCATACGTCCACTGTGCCACAGCGGATGTCCGATTCGTTCAAGCCAGCGCGGGCCCCGGCGTGCTGTGCTGGGGGGCATGACCTCTGTGCCGACCCCGGCTGGGCCTACCCCGGCTGGGCCTACCCCGGCTGGGCCCGCTTCCGATGTGCCCACCGCGGACTTGGGCGCCGCCCGGCAGTTCCTGGCCGCCAGCGGCCGCATCGTCGACCGCCGGATGTTCGACCGCCTGTTCGACAGCGGCCCGCCCGAGCCGGTGCGCGACGCGGTGGCCGCCTACCGCAACCCGGACGGGGGCTTCGGCCACGGACTGGAGCCCGACTGCCGGAGCCCGGGCAGCCAGCCCGCCGCGATTGCCCACGCCCTGGCCACGCTGAACGAGGCTGACGCCTGGGACACCAGCCTGGCCGCCGGGGCGTGCGACTGGCTGGCCGCGCACGCGGCGGACGGCGGCGGCAGCGTGTTCGTGGAGCCGACCCTGGCCGGCTGGCCGCACGCGCCCTGGTGGGTGCCCGCCGCGCCGGAGGAGGGCTGCCCGGCCTCGCTGATCTCGACCGGCATGCTGGCCGGGGTGCTGCACGCCCGGCGGGTCGAGCATCCCTGGCTGACCGCGGCGACCCGGCTGCTGTGGGACCGGATCGACGCCCTGACCGAGCCGAGCGCCTACGACATGCTGGGCGTGTTCCGGTTCCTGGACCACGTGCCGGACCGGGACCGGGCCCGGGCGGCGGCCGAGCGGGCCGGGAAGCTGCTGGGGTCGGGCGGTCTGGTCGAGCTGGAGCCGGAAGCGCCGGGCGAGACCCACTCGCCACTGTTCTTCGCGCCGCTGCCGACGTCGGCGGGCCGGGTCGCGTTCAGCGATGAGGTGATCGGGGTGCATCTGGATCACCTGGCCCGGTCCCAGCGGCCGGACGGGGGCTGGATGTTCAACTGGCTGGCCTGGTCTCCGGCCGCGGAACAGGACTGGCGCGGGTTCGTCACCATCGAGGCGCTGTACACCCTGCGCGCCAACGGCCGCCTCTGAGCTGGGCTGGCCGGCGACTCGGCGGCGGTCTGGCCAGTCACGTCGGCAGGTTCCCTCATGATCCCGGAAGTGG
>JBOHCO010000436.1:0-3783 GCA_050698895.1 Streptosporangiaceae bacterium | reverse complement strand
GTTCGGGTCGGCGTGATCTGCTGGCTGCTGCTCGGCTCCACGGTCCTGAACCGGCTGTTCTTCAAGCGGGCGCTGCCGCCCGCGCTGGTGCCGACGCTGGCCATCGAGCTGGCCCCGCCGGTGGTGGCCGGGGTGGCCCACTTCCAGGTGGCCGGCCGGGTCATCAACCCGATCTCGGCCGGGCTGGCCGGGTACGCGATCCTGATGGCCCTGGTCCAGGTCCGGTTCATCCCGGCGTTCCGGCGGCTCAGCTTCGGGCCGCGGTTCTGGGCCTTCGCGTTCTCTTACGCCGCGGCGGCCACCCTGGCCCTGGAGTGGGTCGGCATCGAGCGGCCGCCCGGCGCGACCGCCTGGTCGGTCCTGGTCCTGGTGCTGATCACGGGGTTCATCGAGATCATCGGCGTGGGTACCGTCCGGCTCGCAGTGCGCGGCGCGCTGCTGCACGCCCCTTCCGCTCAGCCGGCCAGGCCGGCCGGTAGTCTCACGCGGAGCCGACTGTGAGGAGGCCGACCGTGAGGAGCATGCGCCGTGGCTGATAGGTCCGTGTTGCTGGTGATGGACGTCCAGCGCGGCATCGTGGATCGGTTCGCCGACGATGACGGCTACCTGGAGCGCCTGTCGGGCGCGATCGCCGCGGCCCGGGCGGACGCCGTGCCGGTGGTGTACGTGGTCGTGGCCTTCCGCGCCGGCCACCCCGAGATCAGCCCGCTGAACCGGACGTTCGCCGCGGCGGCCGCCGCGGGCGCGTACACCGAGGGCAGCCCGGCCACCGAGATCCACCCGGCCATCGCGCCCGGCCCGGATGACCCGGTGGTCACCAAGCGGCGGGTGTCCGCGTTTACCGGCAGCGACCTGGAGGTGCTGCTGCGCGGGCTGGAGGCCGACACGCTGGTGCTGACCGGCATCGCGACCAGCGGCGTGGTGCTGTCCACGCTGCGGCAGGCGGCTGACCTGGACTACCGGCTGGTGGTGCTGGCCGACGGGTGCCTGGACGCCGACCCCGAGGTGCACCGGGTGCTGACCGAGAAGATCTTCCCGCGCCAGGCCGAGGTGCTGACCGTGGCGCAGTGGGCCGACCGCCTCCAGGCCGGCTAGGCCTCGCCCGCTCCCCCCGCGGGCGCTAGCCCGCTCCCCGCGGGCGCAAGCCCGCTCCCCGCTGGCCGATGATGGGGAGATGGAAGTAGCGGGCGAAGAGCAGGCCGGGCTGGCAGGCACCTGCCCGTTCACGGTCGACCGGCCGATGATGCGGCAGCGCTGGGAGCGCCTCACGTTCCTGCACTGGTCCTTCGACCCGGCGGACGTGCAGCGACTGCTGCCCGCCGGGCTGACCGCGGAGACCTTCGACGGCGCGGCCTGGGTCGGGCTGGTGCCGTTCTACATGCACGTCGCCACGGCGAGCGGACGCCAGGCGCCCTGGGTCTCCCGGTTCTGCGAGACCAACGTGCGCACCTACGTCCGCGACCGCGAGGGCCGGCCGGGCATCTGGTTCTTCTCCCTGGACGCCGCGCGGCTGAGCGCGGTGGCCGTGGCCCGGTCCACCTACGGGCTGCCGTACTTCTGGTCGGACATGCGGCTGGAGCAGCGGGGCCCGGAGATCGCCTACGGGTGCCGGCGCCGCTGGCCGGGGCCGGGCGCGGACAGCCGGGTGCGGGTCCGCATCGGCGAGCTGATCCGGCCGGGCCAGGTCAGCGACCGGGACCATTTCCTGACCGCCCGGTGGATCCTGTTCAGCGTCTCCGGCTCGCGGCAGCGGCTGGCCCGGGCCTGCCACTCGCCGTGGCCGCTGCACCGGGCGCAGGCCCGCCTGGCCGACGACCGGCTGATCACCGCGGCCGGGCTGCCCGAGCCGCGCGGCGAGCCGCTGGTGCTCTACTCCCCTGGCGTGGACGTCCGCATCGGCCGCCCCGAAAAAGTGGCCAGGCATGCGAGCCGCTCAATCTGGGCATCTGATAGGTAACGCAGCGTGCTTGCGGTGCAGCGCCGCGGGCAGTGCGAGGTTAGCCGGACGGCGGAAGGCGGCCCGGCCATGAGCTTGGCCGACGTGTTCGTGCTAGGCGGCGGCGTGCTGGTGTTGTTGCTGATATTTGCCCTGGTCAGGCACTCCCGGCGGCACAGTTACCGGCTGCGGGACCTGACCGACCTGTCGTCGGGGGTCGACCCGGACTGGGAGCGCGCCCGGCGGACGATGCACCGGCCGGAGAATGGCCAGCCGCCCGAGGAGCGGAGCTCCTGACCTAACGTCCTGACCTAACGTCCTGACCTAACGTCCTGACCTAACGCGGGACGTCGTCGCGGTGGGCGCCGTACCAGGCCGCCTGCCGGGTCATGCGCTCGGCGGCCGGGGCGTCGCGGGGCAGGCCGTAGACGGTGCCGGGGAAGTCCAGCCCTTCCTGCACGGCCCAGATCTGCTCGTGCTCGGCGGGCGGCAGGATCCGGGCCGGATCACCGACCGCGATCCAGCCGATCGGCACCAGGGCCCCGGCCGCCAGCACCGAGTTCACGTGCACGACGCCGTGGACGCGGACCTCCGAGCCCGCGCCGATCACGCAGCCGGGGAACAGGGCCGACCCGGTGGCCAGGAACGCCCCATCGCCGACCCGGGCCCCGTTGACGTGGGCGTGCGGCCCGACCAGCACGTCGTCGCCGAGTAGCACCGGATGCGCCGCCCGGCCCCGGACCAGCGCGTTCTCCATGATGACGCAGCGCGCCCCGACAGTGATCTCGCCATCCTCGGCGGTGAGCACCGCCCCGAACAGCACGCGGGCATCCGGCCCGACCCGCACCGCCCCGCACAGCACCGCGGTCGGGGCGACATAGGCGCTGGGGTGGACCTGCGGGGACCGGCCCCGGTGCTCGATCAGCATGCCTCCAGCGCCGGAATGCATAGAAGCCTCTTTCTGGGTGAGTTGTAGGGAGTCCGATTCGAAACTACGCACTGGAGGTGCTAGTCAGTGAACTGGCTGTGGATATTCCTGCCGGTCGCACTGGTCGTTATCGCCGCGGTGGTCGGCCTTCCGCTGTGGCAGTCCATCTGGGCCCGGGAAGAGAACGAGCATCAGGCGGCGCTGGACCGCCATGACCGCGTGCGCCACGAGGCGACGAGGCCGGACGCGACGCCCCAGTCGCGCCCCCAGCACGTCCGCCACTGACCGTCCGCGAGCGTCAGGGGCCGTGCATCGAGGCGTTCGACACCAAGCAGCTGGTCGGGACGCAGGACCTGGAGGCCGAGCGGCGGTGGCCCGGCTTCAGCGCGGCCGCCGTGGCCCGCGACGTGCGCGCCGTGCTGGCCAGCCCGCTGCCCTGCAACCAGGATGCCGTGGGCGTGGTCGCGGTGCTGTCCGAGCAGCGGCGGCCCGGGTGCCGCTATCCGGGCGGTCCGGGCGGTCCGGGCGGTCCGGGCGGTCCGGGCGGTCCGGGCGAGGATAGACCTCCAGGTCATCCGGCCGGACCGTCAGCCACACCGGGCAGTCTGCGGCACCACCTGGCCGGCCAAGGTCACCGGCCTGACCCTGCTGGCCGAGCGGGTCCGCCTCACGCTGGAGGAGTTCCCCGACCGCGGCCACTCGCTGACCATCGACTCTGGCTGGCGCGAGGTCGCCGACACCTGCCTGACCTGGCTCGGCCAGCACGACCAGTGAGCTCGACCGGGGCGGGGGGCGCGGCCGCCGAACAGTGATCTAGCGGTCGCGGCCATTCCGGGCCGACGGCGGGGTGGTTTAGGGTGCGCCCGGTAACCCCCGACCGGAAAGGCCAGATTCATGCGCAAGCGACCGCTTCTCGCCA
>JBOHCO010000435.1:0-3756 GCA_050698895.1 Streptosporangiaceae bacterium | reverse complement strand
GCGCTCGGCGGGCCAGGTCCCGGCGTCCTGAGCGGCCCGGCGCAGCGCGCGGTGGCTGGCCAGCGTCGGCTCGGCCGCGAACCGGTCCCGGCGCAGCGCCAGCACCTCACCGGTCCGCCCGGCCGCGGCGTAGCGCCCGGCCAGGTACTCGATCAGCGCGGGATCGGGGTCCGGGGCCTCGTCCAGGGCCCGCTCGGCCCAGCCCAGCGCGTCGCCGGGGCGGCCGGCCTGGTCCAGCTCCCGCGCGACGCGAAGGTGGCCGCGGCCGTGCCGGTCAAGCTCGGCGGCATGGAGCCCGACCAGGCCGTCCACGTCGCCCGCGGCCCGCAGCACCGCCTCCAGGACCCGCCGGGCCGGCTCGTCGCCGGGGTCCCGCTCGTGCGCGCGGACGGCGGCCGCGCGCAGGCTGGCCAGCCCGGCGTCGCCGAGCAGGCCGGTGTAGCCGGCCAGGCCGGACGCCAGATCCTCGCGGCCCGGCAGGCCGGCCAGGTAGCGGCCCAGCTCGCCCGGGTCGGGCGGGGCGGCCTGGCAGGCCCGCAGGTGCGCGGCCAGGAGCAGTCCGGCGGCCTCTTTTACCGCTCCATAACGGGGCTCGGCTCGCTCGGGGTCCCAGGTCAGCAGCTCGATCGCGGCCCGGGCTATCTCGATGGCGTCCGGCGCCTGACCCGCGGCGGCCAGCCCGCCGATGGCCTCCGCCGCCTCCCGGACGTCGTCCAGGTAACGGTCGGCCGGGTAGTGATCGGCCAGGTACTGGTCAGCACTGCCGTCGGCCGCATAGCCCGGCGGGGGCCGCACCAGGTCAAGCACCAGCCTCCGGACCGTTCCGGCGTCCCCGCCGCGCGCGGCCACCCGCAGCTCGAAGCGCCGTCGCAGCTCCCGGTCGCCGTCGAGCAGCCCGCGCAGCTCGGCCAGCAGCTCCGGCCGGGACAGCGACTCCAGCCAGCCCGCCAGCGCCGCGCGCCGGGCCCGGGCCGCCGCGGCCGGCCTAGTGTCCTCTAGCCCGCTGTCCTCCAGCGCGACCAGGCCGACCGCGGCGCAGTGCTTGCAGAACAGGCCCTCCTGGCCCTGCGGGCACGAGCAGGTCCCGGCCAGCCCGCGGGGTCCCGGCCGCAGCCGGACCTCGTAATCGCGGCCGCCCCGGACCGTGGCCGTGATCTCCGCCGGGGTGATCTCGAGGTCGGCCACCTCGCCCAGGTAATCCAGGGCCCGGTCAAACGACTTGCGCCCGGCGGCGCGCTGCACGTCGGCTCTGGTGAGCTCCGCGATAAACGACATGTCGGCCATTAACTACCACGGCCGGCCGCCATTTATGCCCCCGGGGCGGCGACCCTTCAGGCCATGGTGCGCGAGTGCAGGCGGGTGTGGTGCGGCTCGTCCGGCGGCTCCTCGACGCCGAAGCTGAGCACCCGGCCCGGATGCAGCCGGATGACCGACGTGTCGGCCGGGCCGTCGTCGTCGCCGGGCACCGCCTCGGCCCGGCCCCGGATCTCCAGGAAGCGCACCCGCCACGGCTGGGTGGACGTGATGTCGTCGATGACCAGCGCGGCCCGGCCGTCGCGGCTCACGTTGCGGTACTTCTGGCTGGCGGACATGCTGAAGCCGGACACGTCGACCGTGCCGAGTTCCGGGTTATAGCGAAAGCCGACCGGCTTGACCTGCGGACTGCCGTCGGGCTGGATGGTGGCCAGGCGGCCGAGCGGCTGCGATTCCAGGTAGGAGATCTCGGCCGGGGATAGCGGAGTGAGTGCCATTCGCGGGTCCTTTCCCGTCGCCCGCGAGCCGGGCGCAGGCGTGCCTTAGCACGCTCGATGCTCAAGCGAGGTTGAAGTCAAGGGCCGGCTCTCCACCCGCGGTTAGAGGCCCGGTTCTACCTCCGGGCTGATGCGGCCCGGGCCGCCCGCGGTGACCATGAAGAACATGACTGACGTGCGAGAGATCAGCGGGATGCGGGCCTCGGACCACGACCGGCAGGAGATCGTGGACCGCCTGCGCGGCGCGCTGGACGACGGCCGCCTCACGCTGGAGGAGTACCTGGACCGCATGGCGCGCGCCTACCAGGCCGTGACCTACGCCGACCTCGCGCCGCTGTGCGCCGACCTGCCCGCTGGCGGCCCGGCCCCGGCCTCGCCCTGGTGCGGGGCGTTCGGCCGCCAGCCCGCGTTCCTCCGGGCGCTCTGGACGATCTGGCTGATCGCGGTGTCGGTGAACGTCGTGGTCTGGGCCCTGGTCAGCGCGACCACGGCCAGCCTGATCTACCCCTGGCCGCTGTGGGTGGCCGGCCCTTACGGCGCGGTGCTGCTCGCGCTGTCCGCAGCGGTCGGGCCGTCCCGGCGCGGTCGCGCGGCAGTGGCCGGTCGGGCGCCGGCTGGTCAGGCGTCGGCGCGGGCCAGCCGCAGGTAGCCCAGCCGCCAGTCGGCTGCGCTCGCCAGGCCCAGACCGCACTCGTCACACCAGTCACAGGGCGGAGGAGCAGTTCGGATCGTCGGTGTCCTAGCACGGACGATCCGAACTGCTCCTGGCTTCTGTGGCTCATGTGACGAGCGGGGTCTGGCTGGAGGAAACACGCGCCTCGTCAGCAACACCCGCTCGGTGGCCCGTGACCAGACGTCGAGGTCGGGCGGCGCCCGGGTCGGGCGCGGGGCGCTCAGGCGGGTGGGCGGGACCGGCCGTCCAGCCACAGGGCCCATGGCTCGGCGGAGCCGATCACCAGCAGTCGCATGGCGGCCCAGGGGTCCTGCGCCATGCGGGCCTCGATCTGGCCCGCGCTGTCCGCCGTGACCAGGTGCAGGGTGCGGTAGCCGTTGCCGAGCGGGCCGCCGACCACGATGAACCCGTCGGCGACCAGGCCGTCCATGAACGCGGCGTGCTCGTCCCAGGCGGCCTGCTCGCGGATCGGGCGCGAGGTGTCCCAGCCCGGGCCGTGGGTCAGGGTGAGCGCGAAGTAGGCCATGGCGCGACGGTACCGGTCGCTGCCGACAGTCCGGTTTGCCCCCAGGCAAGCGGAAAGGCCAGGCCCTCCCCAGCGTAGGCCCGGCCGTTCCAGCCCGAGGCAAAAAGCCTCCGTACCTTTTAACGTCTGATACCCCCCGGACATTTCCGGAACCCACGACTCGCCGAATCCTTTTGGCGCGCGCGCCGGGGGCTCGGGCGGGGCTAGGGCCGGCGCCATACGTTGGTGATCGGCCGCGCGCGGGCCGCGTGCCCGTCATGACGCAGCCCGTAGGCGTCCTCGAGGGTGCGCAGCACGGTGTAGTGGGTGATCCGGGTGGGTGATCGCAAGCGAGCGGGTGGACAGCGCGCCGTGGCGGGCCAGGTAGGTGAGGTACCGGGCCTGCGGGCTGCCGATGATCTCGCCGTAGGAGTGGTTCTCCATCATGACGATCACCGTGTGCCGCGGCCTCGGCACACGGGCGGCGGGCGTGGCCCGCGACGATTGACGTGCGCGTCGAGGAAACGGGCGTGGCCGGATGCCGGGTGGCGCAGCCGGCGAGCAGCATCGCCGCGGCCCATAGCGGCACCAGCAGCCAGCGCGTAGCAGCCCTCCTGCACCCATAATGGCCCGCTGACGGTGCCTGTTCGGAGACTGCCTCATGATGATCATGGACGGGGGTCACTGGCCGCCGGGTCGCTCAGGAACTCGGCCAGCGCCCGGTAGTACGGCGCGATGGTGGCGATCTCGGCGTACTCGCCGGCGCCGTGCTGGCCGTCGCCGCCCACGCCGAAGATCACCGCGTCGATGCCCTGCTGGTAGTAGAA
>JBOHCO010000434.1:0-1557 GCA_050698895.1 Streptosporangiaceae bacterium | reverse complement strand
GACCCGGCTGATCCGAGGCTGGCTAGCCGATCCGCCGGGCCGGGCGGGATAACCTGGAAGCCCACCGACTTCAGAGGACGCAGGCAAGACGTGTTCGAGACACTTTCCGATCGGCTCAGCCAGGTCTTCAGCTCCCTGCGCCAGCGCGGGAGGCTGTCGGCGGCCGATATCGATGCCACCACCCGCGAGATCCGGATCGCACTGCTCGAGGCCGACGTCGCCTTGCCCGTGGTCCGTCAGTTCATCGCGAAGGTCCGGGAACGAGCGTCCAGCTCCGAGGTCTCCGAGGCGCTGAACCCGGCCCAGCAGGTCATCAAGATCGTCAACGAGGAACTGATCGAGATCCTCGGCGGCGAGGCCCGGCGGCTGCGATTCGCCAAGGTGCCGCCGACGGTCATCATGCTGGCTGGCCTCAACGGCGCCGGCAAGACATCGGTGGCGGCCAAGCTCGCGCTGTGGCTCAAGTCGCAGGGCAACACCCCGCTGATGGTGGCCGCCGACCTGCAGCGGCCCAACGCCGTCCAGCAGCTCCAGGTGCTCGGCGAGCGCGCGGGCGTGCCCGTCTACGCGCCCTCCCCGGGCAACGGCGTCGGCGACCCGATCGAGGTCGCCCGACGGTCGGTCGACGAGGCCCGGCGCCTCCAGCACAACATCGTCATCGTCGACACGGCGGGTCGGCTGGGCATCGACGAGGAACTGATGCGGCAGGCGGCCGACATCAGGGACGCGGTGGACCCCGACGAGATCCTGTTCGTGGTCGACGCGATGATCGGCCAGGACGCCGTGCAGACCGCCCAGGCCTTCCTGGACGGGGTCGGCTACGACGGCGTCGTGCTGACCAAGCTTGACGGCGACGCCCGCGGTGGCGCCGCGCTGTCGATCGCCCAGCTCACCGGCAAGCCGGTCATGTTCGCCTCGTCGGGCGAGAAGCTCGAGGACTTCGACGTCTTCCACCCCGACCGGATGGCGTCGCGCATCCTCGACCTGGGTGACGTGCTCACGCTGATCGAGCAGGCCGAGAAGAACTTCGACCAGGACCAGGCCGCCGCCATGGCGGGCAAGCTGGCCAGCGGCGAGGGCTTCACGCTCGAGGACTTCGTCGAGCAGCTGGCCATGGTGCGCAAGCTCGGGCCGATCGGCAACCTGCTGGGCATGCTGCCCGGTGCGGCCCAGAACCGCGAGGCGCTGAGCCAGGTCAGCGACAAGGACCTGGACCGCGCCGCGGCCATCGTCAACTCGATGACCGTCGAGGAGCGGCGCAACCCCAAGATCATCAACGGCTCGCGCCGGGCCCGGATCGCCGGGGGCTCCGGGGTGACCGTCGGCGAGGTCAACAACCTCATCATCCGGTTCCAAGAGGGCCAGAAGATGATGCGCCAGATGATGGGCGGGATGCCCGGCATGCCAGGGATGCCCGGCATGCGCCGCGGCGGCTCCAAGTCCCGGTCCAAGAACAAGAAGAAGGGCAAGGGCGGTGGCCGGCCCGCGGGCGCGGCCGGTAGCCGGCCGAATGGCAGCCGCGCGGCGGGCCAGCCGGAGCAGCCCGGAGTGCCGGGC
>JBOHCO010000433.1:0-3174 GCA_050698895.1 Streptosporangiaceae bacterium | reverse complement strand
TCAAGGGCTACGCCGCCGCCTTTGCGGAGGTCGGCTGCGATGAGCTCATCTTCGTGCCGACCTCATCCAGCCTGGACCAGGTGGCCTTGCTCGCCGACGCGGTGCTCTGACCGAGCCGGGCAGTAAGAGTTAGCAGTTAGCGGCATCCGATAACTGCGGGCTGGCGCGCCGCGCCAGGCGCGTGATACCGAATCTGTTATTCGCGTTATCAATTGGCGTGCCAGCGCCGGGCGTTCGCCTGACATGCGACGTCCGGAAAAGGGAGCGGGGAATGCGCCTGGGGAAGTATGCCCGGCGGGGTGGCTGGAGTTTCATCGTGGCGGCGCTGGCCGCCGCCGCGGTCGGGGTGCCCGCGTGGCCGGCCGTGGCCGGGCCGTCTCGGCCGGCCGCGCCGACCATGCTGACCGGCAGCCTGGCCTCGGTGGCGGCGGTGTCGGCGCACAGCGCCTGGGCGGTCGGCAGCAGCGGGAGCAGGGCGCTGGTCCTGCACTGGAACGGCGCCGCGTGGAAGCGGTCCGGCGCCCCGAGTTCCAGGGGCAGCGCTCTTGACGGCGTGGGAATTGTCTCGGCCGCCGACATCTGGGCGGTCGGGTCCAGCAGCGGGAAGACGCTGACCCTGCGCTGGAACGGCACGGCGTGGCACCGGGTGCCCAGCCCGGGTCCCGCGGGCAGCACGCTGTCCAGCGTGGCCGCGGTCTCGGCCGGCAACGCCTGGGCCGTCGGCACCATCAGCCGCGATGGCAATACTCACGACAAGACGCTGATCCTGCACTGGAACGGCACCGCCTGGAAGCAGGTATCAAGTCCGAGCCCCGAGGCCATCAGCGGGCTGTCCGGCGTCGCCGTCGCATCGGCTCGCAGCGTCTGGGCCGTCGGCACCGAGGCCAGCGCTGTCGCCGGCGGCCCCGACAGCCGCAATACCCTCGACCGGACGCTGGTCCTGCACTGGAATGGCTCGGCGTGGAAGCAGGTGTCCAGCCCGACCGGGCTGAGCAGCCTGTCCGGCGCGGCGGTGGTGTCGGCCCGCAGTGCGTGGGCGGTCGGCAGTGCCAGCGGCAAGTCGCTGGTCCTGCACTGGACCGGCCGGGCCTGGAAGCGGGTCCGCAGCCCCGGCCCCGGCGGCCCGTACATGGCCGGCGCCGACGGGCCCTACGCCGTGGCCGCTTCCTCCGCCCGCAGCGCCTGGGCGGTCGGGGACAGCTACAAGTTTCCCTCCACGTTCAAGACCCTGGTCCTGCGCTGGAACGGCGCCTCGTGGAAGCAGGTCGCCGCCCCGAGCCCGGCGGGCAGCCACCTGTGGGGCGTGGCCGCGGTCTCGGCCAGTGACGCCTGGGCCGTCGGGGCGAGCGGCCTGACCAGCCAGAAGACGATGATCCTGCACTGGAACGGGAAGGCCTGGTCCCGGCAGTAACTGACGGAGTAACGCCCGGCTAGCTGACGGCGCGGGCGAGCTTGCCCAGTAGCTGCTCCCAGCCGAGCCGGATGCCGGCCGCGGCGGCGGCGGCCTCCGGTGTCGCCGCGGTGACGCGAATGGCCAGGTTGAGCTGCGTATGCGGGCCGGACGGGGACCGGGTCGCCCTGAGCGACCCCGAGCAGAACCTCTGGACGTTCGGCACGGCCGCGCCCTAGCGATCCGGACCGGCGCATCCGGCCGGGTCCGGCCCGTCCCGAGTTCCGATTCATCCAAGGCGGCATCGGCGCGCGGCCGCGATGATGGAGCGCAGGCGGCACCATGGCCAGCGGAAAGGGACCCGGATGACGGACAGCGACCAGTCACAGGCCTGGCGGGCGATGGCGCCGCTGATGGACCTGGTGACGCCGATGGCGATGCGGGTGGCCGCCACGCTGGGGCTGGCTGACCTGATGCCGGACGACGGCACCGGCGAGAGCATTCCGGCCGCGGAGCTGGCCGGCCGGGCCGGGGCCGATCCGGGCGCCCTGGCCCGGATGCTGCGCCACCTAGTGGCGCACGGGGTGTTCACCGAGCCTCGCCCGGGCGAGTTCGCGGTCAACCCGATCGCCGCGCTGCTGCGGTCCGGCCACCCGGCCTCGATGCGGGCCTGGCTGGACCTGGACGGCTTCGGCGGCCAGATGGACCTCGCGTTCACCGGGCTCACGCACACCGTGATGACCGGCGAGCCGGCCTGGGAGACGGTGTTCGGGCAGCCGTTCTGGCCCTACCTGGACGCGAACCCCGCGATCGGAACCTCCTTCGACGCGATCATGGCGGCCGACGCGGACTACCGCTCGGCGCTGGCGGCCGGCTACGACTGGGCCGGGATCCGGCACGTCATCGACGTCGGCGGGGGAACCGGGCGGCTGCTGGCCGACGTGCTGACGCACAACCCCGAGCTCCGGGGCACGCTGCTGGACCTGCCCAGGACGGTGGCGCGGGGCCAGGAGTACCTGGCCGGGCGCGGGCTCGACACCCGGTGCGACGTCGCCGGGCAGAGCTTCTTCGACCCGCTGCCGGCCGGCGCGGACGCCTACCTGCTCAACCGGGTGATCCACGACTGGGACGATGCCCGGGCGAGCCTGATCCTGCGCCGCTGCGCCGAGGCGGCGGGCCGCCACGGCCGGGTGCTGGTGATCGAGTCGCACGGCAGCGACGGCGACGACCCGGCCGCGTTCGCCGAGATGAGCCTGCGCATGCTGGTGCTGGCCGGCGGCCGCGAGCGCACCATCGACGACTACGCCGCGCTCGCGGCCAGCGCCGGACTGCGGGTCACCGGGGTGCACCGGGCCACCGATCGCCACGTGATCATCGAGCACGCGGCCGCCCCGGCGACGGGGTCAGTGTCCGGATGAACTGGCTTGTGGCGCCGCACCGTCTCGTCGACGCTGAACCGGCGCTCGAACAGGTCGATCACGCCCCCGCGCTCCAGCTGCCGCCCGGAGATCTCCAGCGTGTTGTCAGTGAGCGTGAACAGCCGGAAGCCATGGTCGCGGAGCCGGCGCAGGGCCGCGGGAACCTCGGGATGCGGCGGCATGCTGGCGAACCGGTCGGTGAGCTCCGCGCTGTCGGCGTCACTGATCGTGATGCCGCAGGTGGCGGCCAGCATCCGGAGCACGGCCCCGCCGATGTCGGTGAACGGCACGTACACGCCCGCCAGCGTGAGCGCCTCCGAGTAGGTGATCAGGTGGGCGAACCACAGCCGCAGCGCGGCCGGGTCG
>JBOHCO010000432.1:0-2608 GCA_050698895.1 Streptosporangiaceae bacterium | reverse complement strand
GCGCAGGTGTCCGCGTTTCCTTCTCCTCGTTGGCGGGCTTACTGTCGGTCAACGCTCATCGACTCCCTACTGGGCTCCTATAGCTGACATGGGGTTACAGGCGTCGGCGGTGGAACTGCCCGTCGGGAAGCCTACGACGAGGCCCGGTCTCGTTGCCCAAGCTTCAGCACAGGCCCCGGAATGAAGAGTGCCGTGACTCAATGACACCCAGGGACCAGATTCACTGAGACAATCCAGCGATTCAGTGACACACGCCTCGAAACTGTCTCGCTGAATCTGGTCGACGCAGGTCAGAGCCGTCCTCGGAACAGGTTCGATGAGACAGGACAACGGGAACTCTCCTGTCTCATCGAACCTGGCCCGAACGGCGCTGCCGGACCAGTTTCGAGGCTCTGGTCCATGACAGCGAAGTTCCGGGCCCTACCGAGCGCCCGGCAACGATCGTTACGAACAAATGTTTGGTTGACCTGCCGTTCAAGCGGCACGCAGCGGATACGGCCGTCAGGCCAGAGACGAATGTCCTCTACCGCTTCCTTACTAGCCTGAGTTTCCGACGATCTTGAGGTTGGCTAAGTGTTCTTGCTGGTCAGGCAGGGTGTGATGGCCTGTCTGGGCGTATGACCTAAGTCCGGGGTGCCCACCTGCCCAGTTCGAAGATCTCATGGAGCTGCTGCTGGGCGCCTGCGAGCTCGGTGGTCATCCGCCGGGCCTTGGGCCGTCCGCCGGTGGAGGGGTAGATCAGCACGGTCTCGCCGATAGCGGCCAGCTGGCCGAGCAGCTCGCGCACTGACAGGCGCAGCCCGGCCTGGGCGGCCTTGTGGCCCATGAGGTGGGCGATTTGCAGGGCGAGGACGCAGGTGAAGACGTGGGCGCGGATGTTGTGCCCGGTCCAGTGGTGCATCGGGCTGAAGGAGACCACGTGGGGGTCTTTGAGCTGCCGGAAGGAGAACTCGGCCTCGGACTGGGACCGGTAGGCGGCGATGACCTCGGCGGCGGGCCAGTCGTCGTGGTCGGTGATCAGCACGTGCTTGCCGAACAGCTCTTCTTCCAGGGCGGCCCGGGCGTCTTGGTCTACCGACCAGGACAGGCGCAGGTCTTTGGGCTGGTCGCCGGCCAGCTGCCAGGTGATGACCCCCCGCACCCAGGGCTGGCGGGTGATGGCGGTGATCTCGGCCTCGACCTTGTCGCGGGGGCGGCGCGTCTTGCCGCGGGACAGGGTAGCGGCCAGGCCGCCGAGCTTCTTCCCGGCTTTGGCCAGGGTGGTGCCCTCGAACCCGGCGGCCTGGGATGCGTGCAGCTCGGGTGAGTGGGTCAGGATGGTCCTGCGTTCGGTGCCGTAGGTGACGCGGCGGGTCTCATAGGCGGTCAGGCCGCCGAACCGGTCCTTATCGACGATGCTGCGCGCTGAGGCGGGCAGGCTGGTGAGGCCGGGGCAGTCTGACGCCGGGACTGACCCGACGTAGCGCAGCCCGGTCCTGGCGAGGTGGGCGAAGTTCGCGTCGCTGTTCTGCCCGGCGTCGAAGACGACGGTCATGTCCGCGGCGCCGGGCGGCACGCCGGCTGCGGCGGTGATCGCGCCGTACTGGCCGGCCAGCTGGCTGATCATGGCCGGGAACTGGGTGACATCAGGCTTGTCGCCGGGGTAGGCGTGCCAGGTCAGCGGGATCCCGCCGTCGCGGGTGACCACCAGCCCGAGGCCGACGATCCGCAGGTCGGTGCGTTTCTGCCTGGCCTTGCCCCGCTGGGCGATCGGGGCCTTGCCGTTGCCGGCGGCGATGAAGGTGGCGAAATTGGTCATGTCCAGGGCCACCGACGACACATCGACGCCGGAGACCTCGATGATCCGCAGCGCTATCCGCCGGGAGATCTCCTCCAGCTGTTCCCCGGTGACCGAATGCATCGCGTCCCGGAACCGGCGGTGACCCAGCGCGGCCGCCGGGATCTTGGTGAACCGGTCGGCGGCGGTGGTCTTCCACCAGTCGGCGAAGGCCAGCTTGGAGCACGGGGCGACCAGCCGGTTCAGCGCGGCCAGCGCGAGGTAGGTGCCGGTGCTGGCGCCCGCATCCGACCGCCGCCGGCCGGTCACCTCGTCGATGACGGCGGCCACGCCGAGCTCGTCCAGCATGCCCCACGCCGCGGCCACGTCGCCGAAACAAAGGTGGCGGGTCCGCTCCGGCGCGATCGCGGTCTCCCGGGCGTCCAGCAGCGCCTCGATGTCGGCGGCAGTGCCCAGGTACCGCTCGGAGACCATCTTCGGCTTGCCGTCCACCCAGCCCATCTCGCGCAGGTACCAGTACGGCCGGCCGCTGACGATCTTCTTGTACAAGCTCGCCATCGCTCACCCCGGTAGCCATCATCCCATCGCTACTTTAGGTCATAGGCGAGTTCCAAGATCAGATCAAGGCGCCACGCCGTGTCGCGGCAGGTCAGGGTGTATCCGGGCGCACCGTCAGCCCATCAAGATCAACTTATCTAGGAAACTCGGGCTAGTCGTGATATCCCCTTCGGTGACGCCGCGCAGGCGCGAAAATGGGGGCGGGTTGCCCGCCGACGCCGGGACGTTCCTGGGACTTGAGCCCGCGGGCTAGTCTGGCGCTGGGGTCTTGAC
>JBOHCO010000431.1:0-3524 GCA_050698895.1 Streptosporangiaceae bacterium | reverse complement strand
CTGCTGCATTCCTATCAGTTCACCGCCAGCCAGGTCACCAGCCGATTACGCCCGGATAAGCTCCCGGTCCGCGGCGGCCGAGGACACCGCGATGACCGGCACGGACTGCGGAGTCGCGTCCAGCCGGACACTGCGCGAGGTGCGCGCCGGGCCGTTCTCCGGGTGCCGGAGCACCAGCCACATCGGGATCCCCGCGGTCGCGAGGAAGAACACCGCCATCAGGGGAACATTGAGCCAGAACCAGCTCATCAGTCACTGCCTCCCAGTACACTCGGCCGGCGGCCGGTCCGCCAGCGCCATGTCCCCAGGCTCACCCGGCCGCTTCTGTATCCCCTCTGCGCGGCCTAAGCCGCGGCTATGACTACGTTCCGGCCCTGCGCCACCACCCTGCGCTCGGGCCCGGCGGCCCGGCAGCGGCTCCCGGTCCCCGTCACGAGATCGTCAGCTAGGCGCGCTGGTACACGGAGACGTGCTGCGCCGAGTCGGCGTGGAAGGGCTGGGCGTCCCAGCCGCCGTAGCGCTCGGCGCCTCGATCGCCGGCGCCATCCTCCGTCGAGGGCTGGTCGCGTTTTGTAACGAGTTCGCCGGCATTGACCGGGGACCCTTGACACCACGGGGGTCGGCTCAGAAACTACAGCACATATTTGAAACGTTCCATTAACGCCAGCGACACAGCCAGGCGCACCGGCCCACCGGCCCCGCGCCCCGGCCGCGAACCCGCGGTCCGGGCGCGGACCGCACAGGAAGGCAGGCATGGACTCCGCCGAAGACGACGCCGCCGCCCGGCCTGAGGCCCCGCGGCCGGAGACGCCCGCGGCACCGGCTTCCAACGGCCCCGACGGCGGGCCGGGTGGCGCCGACCGCAACCCAGATGACCGCCCGGATGAGCGCCCGCCGGTGCTGGCCCTGCGTCATGCCGAGAAGGCGTTCGGGGCGGTACAGGCGCTCGCCGACGGCACCATCGAGCTGCGCGGGGGTGAGGTGCACGCGCTGCTGGGCGAGAACGGCGCCGGCAAGTCCACCCTGGTCAAGATCCTGGCCGGGGTCTACCCGCTGGACAGCGGCACGCTGCTCATCGACGGCCACCCCGCGGCGCTGCCCAGCCCGGCCGCCGCGCGCGACGCCGGCATCGCGGTCATCTACCAGGAGCCGACGCTGTTCCCGGACCTGACCGTGGCCGAGAACATCTTCATGGGCCGCCAGCCGCTGCGGGCGGGCCGCCGCATCGACGCCAGGGCGATGCGCGCCACGGCGGCCAGCCTGTTCGAGGAGCTGGGCGTGCGCATGGACCCGGCCCGGATCTGCCGCGGCCTGTCCATCGCCGACCAGCAGCTGGTGGAGATCGCCAAGGCGCTGTCCCTGAGCGCGCGGGTGATCGTCATGGACGAGCCGACGGCGGCGCTGTCGGCGACCGAGGTCAGCCGGCTGTTCGAGGTCGTGGCCACGCTGCGGGCCGGCGGGGCCGCGGTGCTGTTCATCTCGCACCGGCTGGAAGAGGTCTTCGAGATCTGCCAGCGGGTCACGGTGATGCGCGACGGCCGGCACGTGCTGACCAGCCCGCTGGCCGGGCTGACCGCGGACGACCTGATCCGGGCCATGGTCGGGCGCCAGATGGAGGAGCGGGTGGCCGGCGAGCGCGGCGCGCCCGGAGAGCTGGTGCTCCGGGTCGAGCGCCTGACCCGCGAGGGCGTGTTCACTGACATCTCGCTCGACGTCCGGGCCGGCGAGATCGTCGCCCTGGCCGGGCTGGTCGGGTCGGGCCGCAGCGAGGTGGCCCGGGCCGTGTTCGGTATCGACCGCTACGACGCGGGCCGCGTCGTGATGCGCGGCCGCGAGCTGCGGCGGGCCTCGCCGACCGCGGCCATCGCCGCCGGGATCGGCTTCGTCCCTGAGGACCGGCGACAGCAAGGCCTGGTCATGGACATGTCGGTGCAGCAGAACGTGGCCCTCGCGTCACTGACCCGGCTGCGCCGGGGCGGGCTGGTGCGGTCCGCGGCCGAGCGCGCGCTGGCGGCCGACTGGGCCGTCCGGCTCAACCTCAAGTACGGCCGCCTGACCGACCCGGTCTCCCGCCTGTCCGGCGGCAACCAGCAGAAGGTGGTGCTGGCCAAGTGGCTGGGCCGGCGGCCGACGCTGCTGATCGTGGACGAGCCGACCCGCGGCATCGACATCGCCACCAAGGCCGAGGTCCACCGGCTGCTCGTCCGGCTGGCCCAGGACGGCGTCGCGATCCTGATGATCTCCTCAGAGCTGCCCGAGGTACTGCAGGTCGGCGACCGGATCCTGGTCATGCGCGAGGGCCGGATCACCGCGGAACTCGGGTCCGGCGATGCCTCGGAGGAGAAGATCATGGCCGCCGCGACTGGCCAGCTGCAGGGAGCCGCGTGACCACGACCGCGACCGACCGCCGCGAGCCGGCCGGCGCCCCGCCCGGCAGCGGATCCCGCAGGCTCGCCGAGCGGGTGTTCCGGGTCCGGGAGTCCGGCATCATCGCCGTGCTGCTGGTGTTCGTGGCCGTGACCACCAGCATCCAGCCGTCATTCCTGAACCAGCAGAACATCCAGTTCCTGCTCATCAACACGACGGTCTACGCGCTGCTCGCGCTCGGCGAGACCATGGTCGTGGTCAGCCGGAACGTGGACCTGTCGATCGGCTCGGTGCTGGGCCTGTCGGCCTACGTGTCAGCCGGGATGTTCGGTCACCACCCCGGCATCCCGATTCCCGTGGTCTTTCTCATCGGCCTGGGCATCGGGCTGGCCTGCGGGATGGCCAACGGGCTCATGGTCGCGGTCGGCCGGGTGCCGAGCCTCGTGGTCACGCTGGCCACCCTGTACATCATCCGGGGCATCGCCATCCTCATCGTGGGCGGCAACGAGGTCGTCGCGCAGAGCCTGCCGAACGGCTTCACCAACATCCCCCGGGCCACCGTGTTCGGCATCCCCTACCTGGCCATCGCGATCGCGGTGGTGATCGGGATCGGCGCGTACTACCTGCGCGCGTTCCGGTCCGGCCGCGAGCTCTACGCGATCGGCTCGAACCCGGAGGCGGCCCGGCTGGCCGGCATCCCGGTTGGCAAGCGGATCTTCACCGCGTTCACGGTGAGCGGGGCCATCGCCGGGGTGGCGGGCGTGCTATGGGCCGCCCAGTACCAGACCATCGACTCCACCGCGGGCACCGGCTACGAGCTGACCGTTATCTCCGCCGTGGTGGTCGGCGGCGTCGCCATCTTCGGTGGGAGCGGCAGCGCGGTGGGCGCGGCGGTCGGCGCGCTGCTGCTCAGCGCCATCACCTCAGCCCTTAACGTGCTGGGTATCTCGCAGCTCTGGCTCGAGGCCATCTCCGGTTTCCTGCTGCTGGTGGCCATCACCCTGGACCGGGTCATCTCGGTGAAGCTCATGGCCGCCCTGCGACGAAGGAGCCCCGGCGTTGGAACCTGACCTGAACCCGCGCGCCACGGGCCCATCCGGGACCACGGGCCCATCCGGGACCACGGGCCCATCCGGGACCACGGGCCCATCCGGGAC
>JBOHCO010000430.1:0-7434 GCA_050698895.1 Streptosporangiaceae bacterium | reverse complement strand
CCGCCGAGGTGGCAAAGGCCAGTGTCTCGTGCACGCCCTTGTCCTCGGCGATCTGGAGCGCCTCCTCCACGAAGCCGAGCAACTGGAGCGCGCACTCGTGGGTCAGCCGGTTCTCGCCGTCCAGGTGTTCGCCGAAGTGCAGCTCGGCCTTGTGCGAGAACGCGGGGATCGGCCGGGCTCCCTGATGCGCGTCTACGACCAGCAGATGGAGCGTGTTCGAGCCGACGTCAAGCACACCAAGTCGCATAAACAAAGACGCTACCCTTCCCGCTCACCTGCGGGGCGCCTGAAGACGCCGCGCCCCTCCGGCTCGCTCCGCGGCCGGGGACTAGCCGACCGGCCCGGCGGCGTCCAGGTCCTCGATGCGGGCCGCGGACGGCGGCCGGGTGGCGCTGATCTGCGCCGCGGCGGCCTCGGCGTCGCGCAGCACCCGCAGGATGTTCCCGCTGGCCAGTGCGCCGCAGTCGGCATCGCTCCAGCCCCGGTCGCGCAGCTCGGCGATGAGCGCCGGGTAGCGGGACACGTCGGCCAGGCCCTCGGGCAGCCGGTCCACGCCGTCGTAGTCCCCGCCCAGGCCGATGTGCTCGATGCCCGCCACCTCGCGCACGTGGTCGGCGTGGTCAGCGACGTCGGCCAGCGTGGCCGCCGGGCGCGGGTGGGCGGCCAGCCACTCCCGATCGGCCTGTCGCCGGCTGGACGGGTCCCGCGGGTCGAGGCCCTGCCGGCGCAGTTCCTGCGCCAGGCCCAGCTCCCAGTCCCGGCAGGCCTGCGAGACGAAGCCGGGCACGAAGGTCACCATGCACACGCCGTTGTTCCCGGCCAGCCGGGCCAGGATCTCGTCGGGCACGTTGCGCGGGTGATCGCACAGCGCCAGGGCGCTGGAATGCGAGAAGATCACCGGGGCCTGCGCCGTGTCCAGCGCGTCCGCCATCGTGGCCGGCGCCACGTGGGACAGGTCCACGAGCATGCCCAGCCGCTGCATCTCCCGTACCACCTCGCGGCCGAACGGGGTCAGCCCGCCCGCGGCCGGCTCGTCGGTGGCCGAGTCGGCCCACGGCACGTTGCGGTTATGGGTCAGCGTCATGTACCGCACGCCGAGCTCATGCAGGGCGCGCAGGACCGGCAGCGAGGAGGCGATGCTGTGCCCGCCCTCGGCCCCGATCAGGCAGGCGACGCGCTCCGAGGCCGTGATCGACTCGGCCTGGGCCGCGGTCAGCGCCAGCTCCAGCCGGTCCGGGTACCGCGCGACCAGCCGGCGGACCAGGTCGACCTGCTCCAGGGTGGCCGCCACCGCCGCGTCGCCCTGGAGCTCGGCCGGGACGTAGACCGACCAGAACTGGCCGCCGACGCAGCCTGCGGCCAGCCGCGGCAGGTCGGTGTGGGTGAACTCGACTGGCTCGGCGATGTCGGGCAGGTCCGACCCGGCCGGCCGGGCCTCGCGCAGCGCCCAGGGCAGGTCGTTGTGCCCGTCGATGATCGGAAAGCGGCTCAGCAGGTCACGTGCGGCCGCGAAGTCGGCCGTCGGCGCGGGGGTGGTCACCGGCTAAGCCTAGGAGGCGGAGGGGCGCGGTGCCGCCTGGACTGAGGAGCGACGAGCGACGAAGGAGCGACGAGCGACGAGGGAAGGCGGCACCCCAAGGCGCCCCGGAGCCGACGCGGATGAATCAGCCTAGGATGTCGTCGTGCACCTGCCACGGATGACCCTGCTGATCGCGGCGATCGCCCTGGCCTGCGCCGGGCTGGGCGTGTGGCTGGGCCAGGCCGTCGCCCAGGACACCGGCTCCATCATCGTGATCGCGCTGACCTGCGGCGTGCTCGGCTCGTTCGCCCCGACCACGATCCGGTGGGCGACCGGCGAGGTACGCAGGCACGGCGACCGGCGCTCCCGCTAGCCCCCGCGCCGGCCGCCCGGCGCCGCGCCCGTGGTGTGACAGAGTGTCCAGCCATGAGGCCTGATCTGGGACGCCTGCTGGGCGTCAGCGTGTACCGCGCCTTCGACACCGACCAGGACGGCCGGACTCTTGCGGGCAGCGACCAGAGCGGCTCGCTGCAGCTCATCGAGATCGCCCCGGACGGCACCACGCAGGCGCTGACCGCGCTGCCCGGCGCGTGCACCGGCCGGTACGTGCCCGGCGAGCGCGCGCTGATCGTGTCCCACGACGACGGCGGCAACGAGCGGCACCAGCTCTCGCTGCTGCCGCTGGACGCCGGCGCCCCGACCCTTCCCGCGGGCCTGGACGACCTGGTGCCGCTGGTCCGCGACCCGGCCCACATCCACGCGCTGGCCGACGTCACGCCGGGCCGGATCTGCTACTTCACCAACCGGCGCAACGGCGTGGCCTTCGACCCGGTCATCCGGCACCTGGCCACCGGGGCCGAGCGGGCCCTGAGCCTGGGCGAGCGGTCGTTCGCCGAGGCCGCGCTGTCGCCCGACGGGCGGTGGCTCGCGGTGGCCGCCTCCTCCCCCACCCTGGCCAACTCCGAGCAGGTGCTGCTGGTGGACCTGACCGGGCCGCCCGGCGCGGAGCCGGTCACCGAGGTCACCCCGGCCGACGCGGCCGCCATGAACCGCGTGCTGGGCTGGCTGCCCGACAGCAGCGCGCTGCTGGTGACCTCCAACCTGGGCCGCGAGTTCACCGGCGTGGCCCGCTACCGGCTCGGCTCGGGGCGGTGGGACTGGCTGATCAGCGCCGAGGACGCCGACCTGGCCGGCTGGCCCGCCCCCGACGGCTCGCTGATCCTGGTCGAGCGCAACGTCAACGGCGCCTCGCAGCTGGCCCTGCACGACCTGGCCAGCGGGCAGCACCGGCGGGACGTGCCGCTGCCCGCGGCGGGCTGCATCGCGGACATCCGGCTGCCGGCGCCCCGCTGGTCGGCCAGCCACGCCGCGATCACCTTCTCGGTCACGGGCGCCGAGCTGCCCGGCGACGTGCTGCTGGCCGACGCGCGGACCGGCTCGGTCGCGCAGCTGACCCGGTCGGCCGACGGGCTCGGCGGCGCCCGGGTCTCGGTGCCCGAGCAGCACCTGGTGCCCGCCCCGGACGGCGAGCAGGTGCCGTGCCTGGTCTACCGCCCGGCCGAGCCGGACGACCCGGCGCTGGCCGGGTCGGCGGTGCTGGTCGTGCACGGCGGCCCGGAGGCCCAGGCCCGGCAGAACTACAGCCCTTACGTGCAGGCGCTGGCCGCCGCGGGCCACACCGTGCTGGTGCCCAACGTCCGGGGGTCGACCGGATACGGCAAGCGGTGGTACTCGCTGGACGACCGGGAGCGCCGCCTGGATTCGGTGGCCGACCTGGCCGCGCTGCACGCCTGCCTGCCGAGCCTGGGCCTGGACCCGGCCCGGGCCGCGCTGTGGGGCGGCTCCTACGGGGGCTACATGGTGCTCGCAGGCCTGGCCTTCCAGCCCGGGCTGTGGGCCGCCGGGGTGGACATCGTCGGGATCTCGTCGCTGGTCACGTTCCTGGAGAACACGTCGGCCTACCGGCGCGCCTACCGCGAGCGCGAGTACGGCACGCTGGCCCGCGACCGGGAGTTCCTGCTGGCCGCCTCGCCGCTGACCCGGATCGACCAGGTCCGGGCGCCGCTGTTCATCATTCACGGCGCCAACGACCCGCGGGTGCCGCTCAGCGAGGCCGAGCAGATCCACGCCGCGCTGACCAGCCGGGGCCAGGAGTGCGAGCTGCTGGTCTACGGGGACGAGGGCCATGGCCTGGCCAAGCGGGCCAACCGCGCCGACGCGGTGCCCAAGGCCCTGGCGTTCCTGGCCCGGCACCTGGCCGGCTGACTCGCCCGGCCGGGCGAGGCTGCTTTCCCCGGGCGCCGGTCACTAGCATTGTGACCCAGGACACACCATCGGGCGGCGCGGCCGCCTGGCGCGCGGGAGTCCGTGCCGACACGAGGGGGAACCGCTGGTGACAGCCACTGTGGCAAGCGGCAGAGGCGACAAGAAGGTCCTGGTCCTGACCGCGATGATCTTCGCGGTCGCGATGACGTTCATCGACCAGACGATCGTGTCCATCGCGGTTCCCAAGATCCAGTCCGAGCTGCACCTGAGCATCAACGGCGTGCAGTGGGTGGTCAACGCCTACCTGCTCGCCCTGGCCGCCGCGTTCACCTTCGGCGGCCGGCTGGCCGACATGATCGGGCACCGCCGGATGGTGGTGATCGGCATCCTGACGTTCGCGCTCGCCTCGACCGCCTGCGGCCTGACGCCCAAGGGCTCCTACGCGGCGGCCTGGATTATCACCTGGCGGGTCATCCAGGGCATCGGCGGGGCGATCATGTACCCGGCGGCGCTGGCCATCGTGGTCTCGGCGTACCCGGTGCGCGAGCGCGGACGGGCCCTGGCCATATTCTTCGGCGTCGCCGGCGGCCTCACGGCCGTCGGGCCGATCCTGGGCGGCTACCTCAGCGAGTGGACCTGGCGGGCCATCTTCTGGGTCAACGTGCCGGTGGCCATCGTGGCGCTGGTGCTCACGTTCATCGCCCGCCCGGTGACCCAGACCCGGCCCGGCCGCCTGGACGTGTCCGGGCTGGTGCTCGTCTCCGGCGGCGTCGGCCTGCTCGTCTTCGGCCTCCAGCAGACCCAGGTCTGGGGCTGGGCCAACGCCACCACAATCGGGTCCATGGCCGCCGGGGCGGTGCTGCTCGTCGGGTTCGTGCTGACCGAGCTGCGGGTCCGGCAGCCGCTGATCGACGTTCGGCTGTTCCGGATCCGCGCCTTCGCGGTCGAGAACGTGGTCCTGTTCACCTCGATGATCGCCTTCATCCCGATCTTCTTCTTCGCCAGCGTCTACGCCCAGGTGGCGCTGGGGGACGGCCCGCAGGAGGCGGGCCTGTACCTGCTGGTGTTCTTCGCCGGCTTCGCGCCCGGTGTCCAGGTCGGCGGCCGGCGGCTGGACAAGCAAGGGGCCAAGGGCGTGGTCATGGCGGGCTGCGCCATCGCCGCCGTCGGGTTCGCCCTGTGGGCCAGCCGGGTCACCCACCTGAGCCTGGGCCAGCAGTGGTACTTCATCGTGATCGCCGGGTTCGGCATGGGCCTGATGCTCGGGCCCGCCAACACCGACGCCATCAACCAGGTCGGGCGGCTGTCCTACGGCGAGGCGACCGGCATCACCCAGACGGTCCGGAACTTCGGGGCCAGCTTCGGCCTGGCCGCGCTGGGCACGCTGCTGGTGACCGTGGAGCGCAATCACCTGGTCACCCTGCTCCAGGGCCTCGGGCTGCCGGGCCCGGCCGCGCACAGCGCGGCGAGCAAGCTGTCGTCGACCCGCGGCGGGAGCGCCCCGTCCTCCGTGCCGGCGGCGCAGGCCCGGCACGCCTTCCACGCGGCTCAGCTCAGCCTGGCCCAGGGCATGCAGGCCGTGCTGTACGGGATGGCCGGCGTGATGGCGGTGGCCGCGATCGTGGCCGCGACGGGACTGCGCCGCGGCATCCACGCCGCCGCCGACACCCAGGACGAGCCCGCCGCGGCCGAGGCTGCGGCGGGCCAGCCGGAGGGCCGCCCGGTGCCGGGCACCAGCGGCTGATCCGGTAAATCAGCCGGCCAGCGGCCCGCTGACGGCGTCGCAGCGCGGGGGTCGCGACGCGGGGGTCGCGGCGACGCGCAGGAGCCGAACGGCACCTGAGCCGCCGTCGGCCGGGCCCTGCGGATAGTCCACACTAGAGGCGTTGGCATTGAGCCGAAATGGGGGGAATGTCATGTCGGCCGTGCCACCGGTGGTGATCGTCGGGGCCGGGCCGGCGGGACTCGCGGCCGGGGGCGCACTGCGGCGGGCCGGGGTGGAGTCCGTGCTGCTCGAGCGCGGGCCCGCGGTGGCTACCTCCTGGCGCGGCCGGCACGAGAGCCTGCGGCTGAACACCGTCCGGTGGCAGTCCGGCCTGCCTGGACTGCGCATCCCGCGCTCGGCGGGCCGCTGGGTCAGCCGCGACGACTACGTCGGCTACCTGGAGCGCTACGCCGCCGCGCACCGGCTGGACATCCGGCCGGGCGTGCACGTCCAGCGCCTGGACCCGGTCGATGACGGCTGGCGCGTGACCACCTCGGCCGGGGCCGGCGAGACCAACCGGGTGGTGGTGGCGACCGGGCACGACCGGGTTCCGTGGCTGCCCGAGTGGCCCGGCCGCGGCAGTTTCGTAGTCCCTGTCATGCACGTGTCCGGACTCCAGCGGCCCAGCGATCTGGCCGGGCTCAGGGTCCTGCTGGTCGGGGCGGGCAACTCGGGGGTGGAGATCGGCGGTCACCTGGTCGACGCGGGCGTGGCCGGGCTGTGGGTGTCGGTCCGGACGCCGCCCAACCTGATGCCCCGCGAGATCGCCGGGGTGCCGGTCCAGCCGGCCGGCGTGCCGCTGACCAGGGCGCCCGAGCGGCTGGCCGACTCAGTCTGCCGGCTGCTGTCCCGGCTCGCGTTCGGCGACCTGTCCGGGTACGGGCTGCCGGCGCCGGAGCTGGGGCCCTACGCGCGGCTGCGGCTGACCGGGGAGGCGCTGGCCGTAGACGAGGGGTTCGTGGCGCACCTGCGGGCCGGCCGGGTCACGGTCGTGCCGGAGGTCAGCCGGCTCGACGGGCAGGAGGTCGTGCTGGCCGACGGCAGCCGGCTGCGCCCGGACGTGGTGCTGGCCGCGACCGGGTTCCGGCGCGGGCTCGAGCCCCTGGTCGGGCACCTGGACGTGCTCGACGAGGCCGGCCTGCCGCGCGGCGCGGCCGACGGCGGGCAGCCGGCCCGGCCGGGCCTGTGGTTCATCGGGTACCGGGTCGAGGTCGCGGGCAGCCTGCGGCTGCACGCCATCGACGCCCGCCGGATGGCCCGGGCCATGACCCGCGGCGCCTAACCCGGCGGCGGAGGCTGGTCCTCCAGGCGGGCCAGCTCGGCCTCGGTCCAGGGCGGCTGGGCACCGCGCCGGGAGGCGACCAGGGTGCCCAGCGCGTTGGCCCGGCGCAGGGCGGCCGCGGCGCCGAGACCCTGGCCGATCGCATCCAGCAGGCCGGCCGCGAACGCGTCGCCCGCGCCGACCGCGTCCTCCACCTCGGCGGCCGGCGGCGGGGCCAGCGCGAAGTCGCCGTCCAGGAGCAGGCAGGCGGCGTCCGGCCCGGCCGTGACGGCCACCCCGCGCAGCCCGTGCCGGGCGGCCAGGTCGCGGCAGAACGCCTCCGGGGCACCCCAGGTCACGCCCAGCTCCGGGGCCAGCTCGCGGGCCTCGGAGTCGCTGAGCTTGACCACGCTGGCCAGCCCGATGAGCTCGCCCACCACGTCCGCCGCCCACCAGCCCTGGCGCAGGTTCACGTCGTACAGTCGCACCGCGCCGGCGCAGGATCGAGTGATCCGCGCCAGCCCGGCCCGCGCGCCCGGTCCGAGCTGGGCCAGCGTGCCGTAGACGACGAACCGCGGCCGCATCGCGGTGACCCGGTCCACCACCGAGTCGGCGCTGCCCCAC
>JBOHCO010000429.1:0-2622 GCA_050698895.1 Streptosporangiaceae bacterium | reverse complement strand
ACGTGGCGGCGGCGGTGGCGTTCCTGGCCGACCCGGCCCGGAGCGGGTTCGTCAACGGGGTGGCCCTGCCGGTCGACGGCGGCTGGGTGGCCGACGCCAGCTGGACGTCGCTGCGGCTGCGGGCCCGCGGCGGGCCAGAATAGGGGCCGTGACCTTCGAGCGACCCGACCCGCCGTCCACCGGAGACGAGCGGATCATGATGCGCACATTCCTCGATTTCCACCGGGCGACCCTGGAAATGAAGTGCCAGGGCCTGTCCGACGAGGACCTGCGGCGCCAGTCCATGCCCCCGTCCACGCTGTCCCTGCTGGGCCTGGTCCGGCACATGGCCGAGGTGGAGCGCAACTGGTTCCGGCCGCTGCTGGCCGGGGAGGAGATGGGCGGCCTGTGGGCGCCGGGCCCGGAGCTGGACCCGGAGCCCGCCTTCGACGACGTGGCGACGGCCGATGTGACGGCTTCCTTCGCGGCCTGGCACGCCGAGTGCGACCGGGCCAGGGAGCTGGCCGACACGTCGGCGTCCCTGGAGGTGACCGGCATGCGCGGCGGAGCCCGGTTCTCGCTGCGCTGGGTCATGGTCCACATGATCGAGGAGTATGCGCGGCACAACGGCCATGCCGATCTGCTGCGCGAGCGCATCGACGGCACCACGGGCCTGTAATCGACGGCACCACCGACCTCTAGCGGATACGAGCGGACAGTACATCCGCAGCCTGCCTGATAACAGCAAGAAGTGTCGGGCACCCGGGGACGGAGCCTGGACGGAAGGAATGGAGGCCCGACCCGCCCGGGCCCGGACGGGGCGGGCGGCTTATGCGGTGCCGGGGGTGCCGGAGGCATCGAGGTGGCGGGCCATCCAGTCGGCGCCGTAGGGCCGGTGCTGGTAGGCCACGTTGGCGCAGCCGTGGTTGCCGCGCTCGAGCAGCATCAGCTCGGCCGGACCGGCGGCCTCGGCGACCAGGCGCTGGGCCTGCTGCCAGGGGAACAGGCGGTCTCGCTGGCCCATGATGACCAGCAGCGGGGCCCTCAGCGTGGCGCCCCGCCCGGCCATGGTCAGTTCGCGGGCCCTCTCCTCGGCCTCCTCGGCGCTGGCAGCCCTGGACCGGTACTGGAAGGCCTCGCGGGTGAGCTGGGGCAGCGCGGCCCAGGACTCGCCGAGGTCGTAGGGCCCGGCGAGCGCGATGCAGGCGCGGACCCGGTCGTCTCCGGAGGCCAGCCGGGGGGCGTAGTAGCCGCCGAGGCTCACGCCCCAGATGCCCACGCGGCCGGCGTCGATGCCGGGCAGCGCGGTGACGGCGTCGATGATGGCGGCGCCGGGCACCTCCCAGTCGGGCCGGATCGGCAGGTCATACTCGGCCTCGCCCTGGCCGGGGCCGTCGACCGAGAAGGTGGCCAGGCCGCGGTCCAGGAAGAGCTGCTCGGTCGCGCCGAACTCCTCCTTGGTCGAGTCCAGGCCGGGGATCAGGATCACCACGGGGTGCGGGCCGGGGCCGCCGGGACGGCGCAGGTTGCCGACCATCTCGGCGCCGTCGAACGGGATGACCACCCGCTCGCCAGGCGGGTCCAGGTGCGGCAGGGCGTCGGTCAGGCACCGCACGGCCCGCTCGTGCGCGGCCCGCATCTGCGCGGGGTCCTGCACGAAGACGAACTTGGCGAAGTGGTAGTAGGCGGCGGCCTGGGCGAGGTGAGTGCCGGCCGACCGCCCCCGGCCGTCGGCCAGGGCGATGCGGCCCAGTTCCTCGTGCTCGGCGCCGGCGTCACACCAGGCCGCGCACCACTGATCCCAGCGCTCGATCGTCGCGGTCACCCGCATGAAATCGCTGTGGTCGATGCCGTTGGCGATGAACCGCGGGGACCAGTTGCTGATCGCCGCCGTGACCCGCTCGTCCATGACTCGCTCATGCACAGCGGCAGTATTGCACACGATTGCAGGCAAGCGGGACACTCGAGGTGGCGGTCCGGGTCCCGGCCTCGGCGGGGACCCGCTAGGTTGCTGGTTGTGACCGGAAGGTGGCTGTTGCGGCTCGTCGCGCGCCGGAAATATCGGACAGGACGGGCCGACGGGACAACATTCGCGCAAAGGCTGGCCCAAGCGTGTTGACAAGCACCAGACCGGTGAGCGAGGCTCATGCACTGCAAACGATTGTTACAGCGCCTAGGCACTGCCTTCCGCCGCTGACTGCGTCAGTGCCCTGGCTGCTCACGGCGGTCGGCTGGTGCCGGCGGGGCGCGCAGCAACCTGCGGAGACGGCGATCTAGAGGTGGGTGGATGACCGATCAGGGGACCAACGGCAAGGTCGGCTGGCTGGGTACGGGCCGGATGGGAGCAATGCTGGTCCGCCGGCTGCTCGCCGCGGACTGTGATGTAGCGGTATACAACCGGACCCGGGCTAAGGCCGAGCCGCTGGCGGCGGCCGGGGCGACGGTCGTCGACTCCGCCTTCGAGCTGGCCGCCTGCGATGTCGTCTTCGTCACCGTGGGCACCTCCGAGGACCTGATCAGCGCCCTGCTCGGCCCGTCGGGGCTGATGTCCGGCAGCTCGGCCCCGCAGATCGTGGTGGACTGCTCGACGATCTCGGTCGAGGCCTCCCAGCAGGTCCGCGAGCGCCTGGCCGAGCGCGGGAC
>JBOHCO010000428.1:0-2499 GCA_050698895.1 Streptosporangiaceae bacterium | reverse complement strand
GCACCTGGGCGTGGTGGTGAGCGGGGCCAACACGACCGCGGTGGACTTCAGCCGCTGATTTGAGGCGGGGCGCCCGCCTGCGCCATGCTGCCGTCATGACCCTCATCGAGCAGCTGCCCGCGACCGCCGACCCGGATCCGGCGTTCGCGGCCTTCGCCGACTGGTCGGCGGGCCAGGGCCTGGCCCTGTACCCGCACCAGGAGGAGGCGCTGATCGAGCTGGTCACGGGCACCAACGTGATCCTCAGCACCCCGACCGGGTCGGGCAAGAGCCTGGTCGCCATGGGCGCGGCGTTCGCGGCGCTGGCCCGCGACGAGGTGACGTTCTACACCGCGCCGATCAAGGCGCTGGTGTCGGAGAAGTTCTTCGCGCTGATCAGCACGTTCGGCGCGGAGAACGTCGGGATGATGACCGGCGACGGCAGCGTCAACGCCTCGGCCCCGATCATCTGCTGCACGGCGGAGGTGCTGGCCAACATCGCGCTGCGCGACGGCGAGCAGGCCGACGTGGGCCTGGTGGTGATGGACGAGTTCCACTTCTACGCCGACCCGGAGCGCGGCTGGGCGTGGCAGGTGCCGCTGATCGAGCTGCCGCAGGCCCAGTTCCTGCTCATGTCGGCCACGCTGGGCGACGTCAGCCGGTTCGAGAAGGACCTGACCCGGCGCACGGGCCGGCCCACGGCGGTGGTCAAGTCGGTGGAGCGGCCGGTCCCGCTGGTCTACGACTACGCGATGACGCCGCTGCACGAGACGGTGACCGAGCTGCTCACCACCCACCAGGCGCCGGTGTACATCGTGCACTTCACCCAGGCGGCGGCGATCGAGCAGGCCCAGGCGCTGATGAGCATCAACGTGAGCACCCGGGCCGAGAAGGACTCGATCGCCGAGCTGATCGGCAACTTCCGGTTCGCGGCCGGGTTCGGCAGGAAGACGCTGTCCCGGCTGGTCCGGCACGGCATCGGGGTGCACCACGCGGGCATGCTGCCCAAGTACCGGCGGCTGGTGGAGACGCTGGCCCAGGCCGGGCTGCTCAAGGTCATCTGCGGCACGGACACGCTGGGCGTGGGCATCAACATGCCGATCCGCACGGTGCTGTTCACGGGGCTGTCGAAGTACGACGGCACCCGGGTCCGGCTGCTCACCGCGCGGGAGTTCCACCAGATCGCGGGCCGGGCCGGGCGGCCCGGGTTCGACACCACCGGGCGCGTGGTGGTGCAGGCGCCGGAGCACGTGGTCGAGAACGAGCGGGCGCTGGCCAAGGCGGGCGACGACCCCAAGAAGCGGCGCAAGGTGGTGCGCAAGAAGCCGCCGGAGGGCTCGGTGGGCTACGGGCTGCCGACGTTCGAGCGGCTGGTGGCGGCGGAGCCGGAGCCGCTCAAGTCCAGCTTCAAGGTCACCCACGCGATGCTGCTCAATGTCATCGGGCGGCCGGGCAACGCGTTCACGGCCATGCGCCACCTGCTGACCGACAACGACGAGGACCGGGCGGCGCAGCGCAAGCACATCCACCAGGCCATCGCGATCTACCGGGCGCTGCTGGCCGGCGGGGTAGTCGAGCGGCTGGCCGAGCCGGACGCCGAGGGCCGCTGGGTCCGGCTCACGGTCGACCTGCAGGACGACTTCGCGCTCAACCAGCCGCTGTCCCCGCTGGCCCTGGCGGCCATCGAGCTGCTGGACCGGGAGTCGCCGGTGTACGCGCTGGAGGTGCTGTCGGTGATCGAGGCCACGCTGGACAACCCGCGCCAGGTGCTGTCGGCCCAGCTGTTCCGGGCCCGGGGCGAGGCCGTGGCGGCGATGAAGGCCGAGGGCATCGAGTACGAGGAGCGGATGGTGCTCCTGGAGGAGATCACCTGGCCCCGACCCCTCGACGAGCTGCTCACCGGGGCCCTGGAGACCTACCGCCGCGGAGCGCCGTGGGTGGAGGACGCCACGCTGTCGCCCAAGTCGGTGGCCCGCGACATGTTCGAGCGCTCGATGACGTTCGTCGAGTACGTCTCCCACTACCAGCTCGCCCGCTCCGAGGGCCTGGTGCTGCGCTACCTCGCCGACGCCTACCGCGCGCTGCGCCAGACCGTGCCGGACGAGGCCAAGACCGAGGAGCTCACCGACGTCGAGGAATGGCTCGGTGAGCTCGTGCGCCAGGTCGATTCCTCCCTGCTCGACGAGTGGGAGGCGCTCGCCGCCGGCGCGGGCACCGGCGACGAGATCGCGCCGCCCTCGATCGACTCCGGACCCCCCGGCGTCACCCGCAACGTGCGCGCGTTCCGCGTGCTGGTGCGCAACGCGCTGTTCCGCCGCGTGGAGCTCGCGGCGCTGCGGCGCTGGGACCTGCTCGGCGAGCTCGACTCCGCGTCGGGCTGGAACGGCGAGGCCTGGCGCGAGGCGCTGCTGCCCTACTGGGATCGGTACGGCGACACGATGGTGGCCATCGGCACCGGCCCCGACGCCCGTGGACCGTCCCTCATCACGATCGCCGAGGAGCCCGAGCGCTGGCTCGTCC
>JBOHCO010000427.1:0-5597 GCA_050698895.1 Streptosporangiaceae bacterium | reverse complement strand
CGGCCCGCCGGCCCGCCCCCCAGCCGCAACGGCCGCAACGGCCGCCCCGCCGCGCCGCCCCGGCAGTCCGCCGACTACGGCTCGTCTGACTACGGCTCGTCTGACTACGGCTCGTCTGACTACAGCTCGTCTGACTACAGCTCGCCCGGCGGCGAGCCGGACCAGACGTCGCACGGGCCGCTCGCCGGGCCGCCCGAGGGCGAGGCATCCGGGCCGTTCTGGCTGAGGCCACTGCGGCGCCGCCGGTAGCCCGCCATGGAGCTCAGCACTGCGCAGCGCAGGCTCGTCTTCGCCGTGATCGTCTTCGTGCTGGCCGGGCTCGGCGTCTACCTGCTCGACTCGGCCGAGAGCGGGTCCAGCCAGGCCAGCACCGGGCCGGCCGGGCCGACCGGGTCGCCGTCGCACCACCGCGCCACCAAGAGCACGCCGCCGGCCAGCCCCCAGCCGACCGCGTCGGGCACGAGCCCGGCGGCCGGATCGCCGTCCGCGGGCCCGAGCCAGACCCCGGACATCTACCAGTGGCTGCCGTTCGGCAAGGCCGGCCTGGCCAGCGCGGCGTCGGTGACGACCAGGTTCGGCCAGGCCTACGGCACCTTCTCCTACACCGAGAAGACCTCGACCTACGTGGCCAGCATGCACCCGCTGATCAGCCCGGACCTGGCCGGGCAGATCGCGGCGGCCTACTCCGCGCCCGGCGTGGCCAGCCTGCGCACCAGCCGCAAGCAGGTCTCGGTCGGGTCAGCGAAGATCACCTCGATGCGCGCGTTCGGGCCTAGCAGCATCACCTTCGTCGTCGCGATCACCGAGCAGGTGACCGCGACCAAGGACGGCGGCTCGAGCACCACCAGCTACGCGGTCACCGTCACCGGGGGCAGCACGAACTGGCAGGTCAGCGGCATCGAGTACCAGTCGCAGGGCCAGTCGTGAGCTGGCGTTCCGGCGGCGGGCTCAGCCGGGGCGCCGTCCTGGCCATCATCGGCGTCGTCGGCCTGCTGGCCGGCACCCTCCTGGTCGCGCCGATGATGATCTTCGCCAGCGGCAGCTTCTCGTTCGAGTCGGGCAGCGCGTGCAGCGCGGCCCACGGCCAGGGGGCGCAGCCGCCGCCCAGCTCCGACGCCAAGAACTCCATCCCGGCCAACTACCTCGCGCTGTTCAAGTCGACCGGGGCCAAGTACGGCGTGCCCTGGGTCATCCTGGCCGGCATCGGCGAGGTCGAGAGCGACGATGGCCGCAGCAAGCTGCCAGGCGTGCACAGCGGCTGGAACGCCTTCGGCGCGGCGGGCCCGATGCAGATCGGCGTCACCGGGGCGTCCGGGAACACCTGGGGCGGCGCCCCGGTCCACCTGGCCACCGAGAAGGTGAACGGGGTCGCCACCGACGCCGACGGGAAGAAGTACGTCAGCGTCTACGATCCGGCCGACGCGATCGCCGGGGCGGCCAAGTACCTGCTGGAGCACGGCGTGCTCGGCAGTGTCGCGCAGGCCATCTTCGCCTACAACCACCTGGAGTCCTATGTCCAGACGGTGCTGTTCTACGCCAAGACCTACTCCCGGGGCGGCTTCACGGTCAGCCCGGTCACCCTGGACGCCGCGCCGGCCTGCCTGACCGGGGTCCAGAAGACGCCCAACGCGGTCGCCTCGACGGTCATCTCCTACGCCGAGCAGCAGCTCGGCAAGCCGTACATCTGGGGTGGCATCGGCCCGGACGGCTTCGACTGCTCGGGCCTGGTCATGATGGCCTACCGCGCCGCGGGCATCGACATCCCGCGGACCTCGCAGGACCAGTGGTCGTGGGGGCCGCGGATCAAGCCCAGCCAGGTCGAGCCGGGCGACCTGGTGTTCTTCGTCGGTGCCGACGGGACGCAGACGTCGCCGGGCCACGTCGGGCTGGTGATCGGCGGCGGCAAGATGATCGAGGCCTACGCTACCGGCTTCCCGATCCGCATCGCCCCCTACACCGGCCGGGACCCCATCGGCTTCACCCGGCCCTGGGTGCACAAGGGCGTGGCCGTGCCCGCCGTCCTGGCCAGCAACTAGCAGCACGGGTCAGCACTGCCGCTGGCGCGGGGTGGCGCAGGCGATGAAGGCGCCCGCGCAGGTGGCCGCGGCGCACAAGATCAGGGCGCCGATGTAGCCCGACGCGGCCGGGGCACCCGTGCCGCCGTGCGCCGAGGACACGATGATCGCCGCGGCCAGCTGGGCGCCGAGGGCGCCCCCGGCGTTGCGGACCACGGTGTTCGCCGCCGTGGCCGATCCGGTGCGGGCGGCGGGCACCGCGGACACGACCTGGTTCGGCAGGGCCACGAGGCACAGCCAGAACCCGACGCCGAGGACCGACGTGGCCACGTAGACCTGCCAGGCGGCGTCGTGCCACAGGGCCAGGCTGGCGAAGCCCGCCGCGCAGCCCAGCTGTCCCGCGATCAGCTGCGCCCGCAGGCTGACCAGGCGGTGCAGCCGGCCGGACGTCGGGCCGAGGAGCAGCTGCACGGCGGCGGTCGGCAGCATGAACAGGCCCGCCCCGGTCACCGACGCGCCGAAACCGTAGCCGAGCCGCACGGGCGCCTGGACGAGCTCGGGGATGATCAGGAACGAGGCGTACATGCCCATGCCGATCAGCAGGGCCGCCGCGTTGGCCGGCCACACGCCGCGCAGCCGCATCAGGCTCATGTCCACCAGCGGGCTGCTGCTGCGGGCTTCGGCGCGGCCCCAGGCCAGCAGGGCCGCCGCGCCGACCGCCAGCAGGCCGAGCGTCCTGATGTTCCCCCAGTGCCAGGTGGCCGCCTCACTCACCGCGATCAGCACCGCCGACAGGCCGGCCGCCATCAGCAGGGAGGAGCGCCACGGCACCCTGGCCCCGGCCTCCGCGGGGCCGTCGGCCGGGATGCAGCGGGCGGCCAGCCCGAGCGCGGCGGCGATGACGACCAGTGAGAGCCAGAACAGCCACTGATAGGACAGCCGGGTCATGATCGGCCCTGGCAGCACGAGGCCGAGGCCGCCGCCGATGCCCAGCAGCGACGACACCAGGCCGATGCCTCCGGGGACGCGCTCGCGCGGCAGGCGGTCCCTGATGATCGCGAACGCCAGCGGGTAGATGCCGCCCGCCGCGCCCTGGATCACCCGGCCGGCGACGAGCTGGCCCAGGTTGCCGGCGAGCGCGCAGACCAGCGTGCCGGCCGCGAACGTGGCCAGGCTGGCCAGCATCATGCGCTTCTTGCCCGCCACCTCGCCGAGCCGGCCGATGACCGGGGTGAGGATGCTGGCGCTCAGCAGGTACGCGGTCGAGATCCACGCGGCGCCGTCCGCGTTGGTGCCGAGGCTGGCCTGGATCTGCGGCAGAGCGGGGATGACCAGCGCCTGCATCATCGCGAAGACGGTCCCGGCCAGCGCGAGCACGGCGAGCAGCGCATTCGCGGGTATCGGCGGGGTGCCGGCCGGTGCGGGGGTCGCGCGCCTGGTCAGGAGCGCTGCAGGGGAGTTCACGAGGGCCTCCGAGGTTGGGTCCGGGGGGTTCGCGACCTACCCTCAGGGCTCCAGCCAGGGGAGAGTCAACACGGGCCGGCGGCGCCGGTTCCGGCCCGCCACGTCGCTTGACTCTCCCCTGGCTGGAGAGCTGAGACTGGCCTCATGCAACGGCTGACCATCGGGGCGTTCTCTCGCCTGACCCACCTGAGCATCAAGACGCTTCGCTACTACCACGAGGTGGGCCTGCTGGCGCCGGCCGTGGTCGATCCGGACAGCGGGTACCGCTACTACCGGCCGGGCCAGGCCCACTCCGCGCACCTGGTCAGGCGGTTCCGCGATCTCGGCTTGCCGGTGGCCGACGTGAAGGCCGTCCTGGCCGCCCCTGACCTGACCGCCCGTGACGCGATCCTGGCCGGGCACCTCGACCGGATGCGCGAGCAGCTGCGGCAGACCGAGGCCGCGGTCGATTCACTGCGGCGGATGCTCGAAGGCGGCTCGACGGACATCGCCATCGAGGAGCGGGTGCTCGAAGGCGGGCCCACGATCGCCGTCGCGGCCGACCTGATGCGGGGGGATGTCGCCGCCTGGTGGTGGGACGCCCTGGCCGGCCTGCGCGCGATGGCCGCGACCGCCGGGCTGGAGCAGACCGGCCCGGTCGGCGGCCTGTTCGACGATGAGCTGTTTACCCAGGACGCCGGGCACGCCCGGGTCTACCTGCCGGTCAGGGACTCGCCGGCGCTCGACGGCACGGGTGCGCGCTGGGAGCTCCCCGCCGGCCGGTTCGCCGTCGCGCTGCACCCCGGCGCCCATCGTGACGTCGACCGCACCTACGCCGCGCTCGGCACGTACGCCGCCGAGCACGGCCGCGACGGCGCGGGCCCGGTGCGCGAGCGGTACCTGGCCGACCCTCTCGACACCCCGGACAACGCCCAGTGGCGGACCGAGGTCTGCTGGCCGCTGGCCACGGCCTCCGCCCCCGAGAGCTAGGAAGCCGCCACGGCGATGGCCTCGATCTCGACCAGCTGGCCGGGGTAGCCCAGCACCGTGACGCCCAGCAGCGTGCTCGGCACGTCATGGTCGCCGAAGGCGGCGGCCACCTCGTTCCAGGCCGCCAGCAGGTCGTCGCGGTCGGTGGTGGCCACGTAGACGGTGGTCTTGAGCACGTCCCGGATCGTCACGCCGGACTCTTCCAGCGCGATGCGCAGGTTCCCGAGCGCCTGGCGCATCTGCGCGGCCACGTCGCCCGGGGCGGTGACCTCGCCGTGCTCATCGAGCGGGCAGGCGCCCGCGGTCAGGATCAGGCCGGCCGGGTGCGCCCGGGCCGCGTAGGCGTACGGAGCGCCGGGGAACAGCCGGGCGGTGCGGATGAGGCTGACAGGCATGGCCCCCGATTCTGCCATCGGATGGACAGAACAGCAGCGTCGTTCTATATTGACGGTCAATGAATACTGACATAGATTCGGCGCTGGATGCCCTCGGGGATCCGATGCGGCGGCGGATCATCGGCCGGCTGGCCGCCGGCCCGCTCGACGTCGGCGGGCTGGCCGCGGGCATGCCGATCGGCCGGACGGCGGTGTCGATGCACCTGCGCGTGCTCAAGGCGGCCGGGCTGGTGGGCGACCTGGCGGTCGGCAACCGCCGCGTCTACCACCTGGAGCCCGAGGCGCTGCGGCACGTGCGAGATCACCTCGACTGGTACTGGGAGCGGTCGCTCACGGCGTACCAGCGCGCCGCGGAGGAACGGGCCGCGCAGCACCGGGCCGCGCAGCACCGGGCCGCGCAGCACCGGGCCGCGCAGCACAAGGCAGGGGAGCAGCCGATGACGGCCGAGCCGGAGATCGTGGTGGCCAAGACCGTGCGGGTGAGCGCCCCCCTCGCGGTGGCGTTCGAGGTCTTCGTCGACCAGGAGTGGTGGCCGGTGGACACCCATCACCTGGCCGAGCCGCCCGGCCGCGAGGTGGTGCTGGAGCCGTTCGCCGGCGGCCGGTGGTACGAGCGCGCGGCCGGCGGAACCGAGACCGACTGGGGCACCGTGCTGGCCTGGCAGCCGCCGCGCCGGCTGCTGCTGACCTGGCAGGTGAGCCCGCGCTGGACCTACGAGGAGGATCCGGACCGCGGCTCGCAGATCGAGGTCAC
>JBOHCO010000426.1:0-3214 GCA_050698895.1 Streptosporangiaceae bacterium | reverse complement strand
CTGGGCCGCTTCGTGACGGTCGAGGTCCGCGGGGTGGACTACGTCGCGGTCGCGGCTACGGTCATCCTGGGCGTGCTCGCGGTGGCCGACGCCCTGCTCATCAGCATCACCGAGCGCGCGTCTGAGCTGGCCACCATCCGCGCGTTCGGCTGGCCCGAGCCCACGCTGCGCCGCCTGGTCATCACCGAGGGCGCCCTGACCGGGCTGGCCGGCTCGGTCGCCGGCGCGGCGCTCGGCCTGGCCGGCGCGGCCTTGTTCGCCCGCCAGCTTCCGCCGGCGCTGTTCGCCGCCGCGGGCGCGGCGGCCCTGGCCGGCGTGCTGATAACCGGCGCGGCCGCGCTGTTCCCGGCCCACCTGCTCGGCCGCCTGCCCACCGCCCAGGTCCTCGCCCAGGAGTGAGCCATGACTGAACCGGATCCGCCCCGCGTCGCTGTCGAGCTGCGGGGGGTCAGCAAGCACTACGGGACGGGCGGTGGCGAGCCGGTGGCCGGCGCCGCCAACGTCAGCCTCACCGTCGAGCCGGGCAGCCTCATCGCGCTGACCGGCGCGTCGGGATCGGGCAAGTCGACGCTGCTGCACCTGATCGGCGCCATCGAGCGACCGGACTCCGGCACGATCATCAGCGGCGGCACCGAGGTGACCGCGCTGCGCGGCGGGGCCCTGGCCGCCTATCGCCGCACGGTGGGCTTCGTGTTCCAGCGCTACAACCTGCTGCCGGCGCTGACCGCCCTGGACAACGTGATCGCGCCGGTGCTCCCGTACCGGACGGGCTGGGACAAGCTGGCCCGCGGCCGCGAGCTGCTGGCCGAGGTCGGACTCGACGGCCGGGAGCGCTCGCTGCCGTCCCGGATGTCCGGGGGAGAGCAGCAGCGGGTGGCCATCGCCCGGGCGCTGATCAGCACGCCGCACCTGCTGCTCGCGGACGAGCCGACCGGCAACCTGGACTCGCACAACGCCACCGGCATCCTGGACCTGCTGACCCGGCTGCGCGCCGAGAGTCAGATGACGGTCATCGTCGCCACCCACGACCCGCAGATCGCCGCCCGCTGCGACCGCCTGGTCCGGCTGCGCGACGGCGCCGTGGTCGACGACATCGAGATCGACGCCGGCGATCCGGTCGAGGAGACGATCCGCCGGGCCGGCCAGCTCGGCTGACCCCGACCCCCGACCCCGACCCCCGACCCCGACCCCCGACCCCCGACCCGACACAGGCCCCCGGGCCCGGGCGCGTCGCGCCGCCGCTGGCTACTATCCGTCGTGAGGGCCACCGGGCACACCGCTCAGGAGAGGCAGCCATGACCGACCGACCACCTTTGCCCCCGTTTGACCGGGCCGCCGCGCTGAAGAAGGTCCAGGCGGCCGAGGACGCCTGGAACACGCGTGACCCGGAGCGAGTCGCCGGCGCCTACACCGTGGACTCGGCCTGGCGGAACCGGGGCACGTTCATCTCCGGCCGGGCGGCGATCGTCGCCTTCCTGACCGCCAAGTGGCAGCGGGAGCTGGACTACGCGCTGCGCAAGAACCTGTGGGCGTTCACGGCCGACCGGATCGCGGTGCGGTTCCAGTACGAGTCGCACGACGCGGCGGGCCAGTGGTGGCGCAGCTACGGCAACGAGCTGTGGGAGTTCGACGAGCACGGCCTGATGCACCGCCGCGAGGCCAGCATCAACGATGTCGCCATCGAGCAGGCACAGCGGCGCATCTTCGGGCCCCGGCCCGAGAGCGAGCACGGCCAGGAGTTCCCGCTGCGGTGATGACCGGCCGGGGGCCCGGTCGCCGGCCGGGGAGGCGTTTCCGCGGAAACGCTCTCGGCCGCGCCGCCTCCGGACGGGCCCGCGGCGACCAGCGCGCACATCGCCGGCGCCAGCCGCGGCGCGGGATCGGCCGAGACACCCCGCCTGCTCGCGGCCTGCCTGCCGCCGCAAGCAGGCAAGCGCCTAGCTGCGGATGACCCGATCCGGTTGAGGTCCAGCACGCCGTCCGGGAGCGGCTGGCCCGCCGGGTCGCCCGGCACGCCGCGGGTCAGCCCCGGGCCGCCGCAGGTCAGCCCCGGGCCGCCGCGGGTCAGCCCCGGGCCGAGGCCGACAGCCGCACGTAGTGGCGCCAGACCGCGATCGAGCCGGCGTCGGTCAGCCGCAGCGTCGGGTACTGCCCGTTGCCGTCGAACAGGCAGGCGAACAGCGCACCGCTGTGCAGCAGGTACCGGCCCACGCTGCTCAGCCAGCCCGGCCGGCCGTGCGCGGTGGACAGGCCGAACTCGGCGAACCCGTAGGGCAGCCCGACGCTGCGCGAGGCGGCGATGGCCGGCCCCATGAAGCGGGCCGGGGCGGTCAGCCGCGGGTGCACGTTGGTCGCGCTGCCGACCGGGTAGGCATCCCAGCCCAGCACGCTGATGACCCCGCCGCGCGGGAAGTAGTCCCTCCAGTGCCGGTGCGACCCCGGCACCAGGTCGTAGCTCATCAGGATCAGCGTGGCGTGCAGGTACGGGTTGCCGGCCGCGCGGGCCAGGCGGGCGATGTGCTTCCAGGCGGCCCGGTAGGCGGCCGCCGTGAACTGCCCGCGGGCGATGTTGTCCTCGGGCTCGTGGAAGTAGCTGTAGTAGATGGCGTGGCCGCGCGGCGCGGTGGCGAAGAACTGCCGCAGCCGCGCGTCGTCGGCGCCCGACAGGATCGCGGCCGGGCGGGCCTTGAAGCTCACGATCACGGCCGACCGGTTGACCCCGGCGATGCTGGTCCAGGCGTAGCGTCCCGGCAGCCCGGGGAAGTAGACCCGGACGATCGGCATGTGGCCGAACTGCGCGGTGGTGCGGTTCAGGTTGGCCGCGCTGAGCACCGAGGAGCCGAGCAGCGGCATGGCCCCGCTGGCGTCGCCGTCCAGCGCGGCCGGCGCGGTCCCGTCCGCCAGGTGGAAGGCCACCACCCCGATGACCAGCGCGACGGCGACCACCACCGCCCCGAGCAGCCGGCCCGGCCGCCGGTCCGTGTGCCCGTCCGGCCGTCGGTCCGTGTGCCCGTCCGGTCGTCGGTCCGCGCGCCGCGCCCGGCGCCCCTTGCCCATGCTGCGCTCCTTTCCGCGGCCGCCGGCCGGGTCCGCGGGAGTTCTGGCAGCGGACAATATCGGAAACAAGGCCCCGTAATGGCGAGGTCCGCAGGTTTCGCCCGCTTTGGCGCCGATGCCCGGGGGCCGCCCGCGGCCCGGCCGCCAGCCCGCGGGC
>JBOHCO010000425.1:0-15014 GCA_050698895.1 Streptosporangiaceae bacterium | reverse complement strand
AGCAGGGAGTCGACCCGTCGGCGGTCAGCCAGTACTACACCGCGCACCCGGCCCTGGCCCCGATCCTGAACAAGCTGTCGCTGTTCAACGTGTTCGCCGCGCCCTGGTTCGCGGCCATCTACCTGCTGCTGTTCCTGTCCCTGGCCGGCTGCGTGCTGCCCCGGACCTTCCGCCTGGTCGGCGCGGCCCGGCAGAAGCCGCCCCGCGCGCCGCGCTACGTGGGCCGCCTCCCGCTGGCGGCCAGCTACACCACCGCGCTGACCCCGGCCCAGGCGCTGGAGTCGGGCGGCCGCCAGCTCGGGGCCAAGCGATTCCGGCTGCGCACCGGCGACGGCTGGATCTCGGCCGAGAAGGGCTACCTGCGCGAGGTCGGCAACCTGCTGTTCCACATCGCGCTGCTGACCCTGCTGGCGTCCGTCGGGCTGGGCGGCATCTTCGGCTACAAGGCCAACCGGCTGCTCGTGGCCGGCCAGTCCTTCGCCGACACGCCCACCGCGCTGGACACCTTCCACCCTGGCCGCCTGGTCAGCGCGAGCGACCTGGCTCCGTTCTCGATCAAGCTGAATCACTTCGGGGCCACCTACGTCACCTCGGGGTCCGAGCAGGACCAGCCGCTGACCTTCAACGCCGCGCTGAGCTACACCGTCACGCCCGGCGCGCGGGTCCAGCACTACGACCTCCAGGTCAACCGCCCGCTGGTCATCGACGGGGTCAGCGTCTACCTGATCGGCCACGGGTACGCCCCCGAGTTCACCGTCACCGACGGCGCGGGCAAGGTCGTGTTCTCCGGCCCGGTGCCGTTCATCCCGGTCGAGCAGGGCGGGCTCACCTCCGAGGGCGTCATCAAGGTCCCGGACGCCTCGCCCACCCAGCTCGGGTTCGCGGGGGTGTTCCTGCCCACGGCCGCCGACCAGAACGGCCAGCTGGTGTCGGTCTTCCCGGCCCCGCTCCAGCCCCGGGTCAGCCTCGTCTCCTACGCGGGCAACCTCGGCCTGAACAACGGGCAGTCCCAGTCCATCTACCAGCTCAACACATCCGGCATGCACCGGCTGGCCGTTGCCCCGAGCCCGCTGTCTGTCGGCCAGTCGATCACCTTGCCGCACGGCGAGGGCAAGCTCACCTTCACCGGCTACCGCCAGTGGATCAGCCTGGCCATCACCCACGATCCCGGCCAGATCCCGGCGCTGATCTCCGCGCTGGTCGCGCTGGGCGGGCTGATCCTGTCGTTCCTGGTCCGCCGCCGCCGGGTGTTCCTGCGGGCGGCCGCCGGCCCCGACGGCCAGACCATCGTGGACTTCGGCGGCCTGGCCCGGTCCGACGCGGCGGGCGGGTTCGAGGTGGAGTTCGCCGAGCTGACCGAGGAACTGCGCACCGCGCAGGACGGCGCCAGCCGGGCCAGCGGCGGCGGCGGACCCGGACCCGTTCAGAGCCAGAAGACTCCCAGCGAACCGGCCCCGGGCTCGGCCGAGGCCCGGGGCTCGGCCGAGGCCGAGCAGGGCGGCAGCACACCTGTCAGCAGCGGTAACGACCAGGCCCTCGGCTCAGCCGAGGGGGAGTGAGGTTTCAGTGCCCGCTATCAACCCAGCGCTGGCTGACGCCAGCAACGCCCTCGTGCTCACGGCGGTGCTGCTGTACGCGCTCGCCATGCTCTGCTACGCCTGCGACTTCGCGTTCCGCAAGGAGCGGCTGGTGGCTCCCGAGAAGACGGCCGTGGCCGAGGCCGAGGGTCAGGCCGGCGTCAAGGTGCCCGAGCTGGTCGGTGCCAGCTCGGCGTCGGTGGCGGCCTCCGCGGCCGACAGCGCTGTCGCGACGGCCGGCCCGGCCGGATCCGCGGCGGTGACGGGCTCAGCCGGATCGGGCGGTTCTGGCGCGGCGTCCGGAGGGTCTGCCTCCGGCGGCGCCGTGGGCACCAGCCGGTGGCCGACCGGCTTCTGGCTGCGCACCGCGTTCACTCTGACCTGCGTCGGCGCCCTCACTCACATCGCCGACATCGTCGCCCGCGGCCTCGCCGAGCACCGGGTGCCGTGGGGCAACATGTACGAGTTCATCGCCGCCATCACCTGCATGGCCGTGCTCGTCATGATCGCCGTCTCGGTCCGGTTCCGGGCCTACTACATCGGCCTGTTCGTCCTGCTCCCCGTGGTCCTGTCCCTGGCCGTCGACGTCACCTTCGTGTACACCCCGGCCGGCAGCCTGGTCCCCGCGCTGAACTCCTACTGGATCGCCATCCACGTCACCGCGATGATCGTCGCCATCGGCCTGTTCCTGGTCGGCGCCGTGGTCAACGTCATGTACCTGGTCGCCGAGCGCAGCGAGCGGCGCCTGGCCGCCGGCCTGCCCTCCAAGACCGAGGGCCTGATGATGCACCTGCCCGGCACCACGGTGCTGGACCGGCTGGCCTACCGGACGATCCTGTTCGCCTTCCCGGTCTGGACGTTCGGGGTCATCGCCGGCGCCATCTGGGCCGACCACGCCTGGGGCCGGTACTGGGGCTGGGACCCCAAGGAGACCTGGTCGTTCATCACCTGGATCGTCTACGCCGGCTACCTGCACGCCCGCGCCACCGGCGGCTGGCGCGGCCGGCGCGCTGCCTTCATCCAGCTGGTCGGCTTCGGCTGCCTGCTGTTCAACGTCATCGGCATCAACCTCTGGGTGACCGGCCTCCACTCCTACGCCGGCATGGGCTAACCCGCCTGACTCTTCATGATCGCCCGGCTTTCCAGCGGAAAGCCGGGCGATCATGTTTCTGGCGGGCCTCCCGGGGCCACTGTGACGGCCGCGCTGGCCGCGTGCCGCCGGAGCAACGACGTGACTGGCCCTTTCACGTTGCTCTAGCGACGTGGTTGGCCCTTTGACGTCGTTCCTGGCGGAGGTGCCGGGGCCTCACGCCTCAGCCGCAACACCCCCGATGGGTCTCCGGCGCTGCTCCAGCCTTGCCAAAGGCCTGCGCATGACGCTGGGCGAGCGGTTGGCACGGGGATGCGAGAGGGGTGGGGTGCTCAGGGTATGCGTGGGGGTGCTGCGGGGCGTGGGGTGTGGGGTGTGCCTGGGGCCGGTTAGCGGTCGCCGTCGGACTCGCGGATGCGGCGCTCAAGCTCCAGCAAGAACTCCGGGTCGTCGTCGGGCCCCATCGGGCGCCTCGGCCGGGACCGGTCGTCGTCCTCGAACGGATCCAGGTCCATAGCCATCGCGCGGCCGGCCGGGTGGCGGCGCAGCGCCTCGGCGGGCCCGATCGCCATGCCCGCCGTCGCTCCGCGCGGCCGCAGCGGCAGGCGCCGCGGACGGCGGCGCGGCCGTCCGATGACCAGCCAGGCCGCGCACCCGAAGACCGACAGCGCGATGGCGATCAGGAGCCAGGCCGCCTGGTTCAGGGTGCGGATCGCCCATGGCGGCGTGGTCATGATGTCGATGACGCACGGCACCACGAGGCCTACCGTAAATAGGGCAAAAATCAGACAAGCCAGCACCATGAACGCAGCCTAGCGGCTGGTCTCCAGTGCCGTGGCGAATTGCGGCAGTCCGTCTTCGTCCTGATAGCTGACCATAATTAGCGATGGACTGGCACGACGGTGACGCCACGGGCGATACGGCATAGCCTGACGGCCTCAGCGATCCCGGGGAGTGCGCAATGCGGCTTTGGCTACTCGGCCGTCGGCGCGCTCGGAAGCAAACCAGGCCAGACGCCCGCGACCCGGTCGGCCGGGAGCCCGGCCCGCCGGAACAAGCCCCGCGGCCGACGACCTCTCCGGCCAGTCACCGCCGCACCCGTCCGCTGCGGGGCACCAGGCGTGGTCCCCTGGGCCGCGGAGCCTGGCCGGGTTTCGGCGCTAGTCGCGACGCAACGGCCGGGCGGCCTCCGGCGGACGGCCCGGCGTCGCCCGGACCGGGGGCTCGCGGCTCAGGGCCGGGCTCGGGTACGGCGGGCTCGGGTACGGCGGGCTCGGGTACGGCCGGACCCCGGCACGCCGGCACGGCGGGTGCGGCTCGCGGTGATACGGGCGCTGGCCCTGGGAGCGCGTCGGTCTGGCCAGGGGGCAACGGTCATTCGGCGGCCGGCGCCACGCCGCCGCCCTGGACGAGCAGCCGTGACACCGGTCCGGGCCGGCCGGGCGGCACCGGGACGGGCAGTCGTGATGCTGGCCCGGGCCGGCCGGGCGGCACCGGGACGAGCAGCCGCGAAGCGGGCCCGGGGCGGCCAGGTGGCGCCGGGACGGATGCCAGCCGAACAGGCGGTGGCCGGGCCGCAGCCAGGGCCGAGCACCGGCGGTGGGGGCTGGCCAGGGCGGCCGTCCGCACGGCGCCGGGGTCGGCGGACGCCAAGCGCGCCGCCGCCAAGCCGCCCGCGCCCGCCGCGCCGCGCCCGGCGGCGAAGGCCGAGCCCGCGGTGCCGTGGTACGAGGTGGCCAGGGGGAACCGGACGGCGGCCGGGTGGCGGGACTGCGGGAGCCTGGAGCAGGTGCTGCACCGGGAGTGGGCGCGGACGGCCGAGCCGCCGGCCCAGGCGGTCAGCGCGATCAACCGGCTGGCTGACCTGCCGCGGCTGATCAAGGACCGGCTGGCGGCGGGCCTGGACGCCATCCACGTCGGCGGCGGTGGCGTGCCGGACCTGGATGACATGGGCCGGCTGAAGGGCGTGCCGCTGCCGTCGGGGCGGGCCACCTGGGACGCGTGCGCGGGCGCGTATGGCGACCGGAAGATCGTGGTCGGGTCCCGGCCATCACCGACCCCGGACGTGATGTGCCACGAGGTCGGGCACGCGCTGGATGACATCGACGGGGAACCGGGGCACTGGCAGTCGGACTCGGACGACTTCTGCGCGCTGTACGAGAACTGCCAGCCTCACCTGGTGAGTAACCTGCACCGGCAACGAGGGATTCTCGGCCGCAGAGAGTTCTTCGCCGACGCATTCGCGGCCATCGCATCCAGGCAGCGGCCCGCTCTGGTCGATATGCTCAGCGGAGACACCAGGTCCGCGCTGAACGTGATGCTCTATTTCAACGTGCGCTACGGCATCTGATGGAGTGGGCAGGCGAGCGATGTACGTAATACGGCTACCCAATGGCAACCTGCTGGTCCCCGACTCCGTGATCAGCGATGACGGCCAGCTGATGAGCGAGGCCTATGTCGAGATTGGCCCGTCGGACGCTGACTACGCCCGGCTCGCCGAGGGCGCGCTGACGCAGGAGGAGTACGACGAGCGGCGCCGACGCTGGCAGGAGGGGGACGAGCCGCTCCGGCGCGAGTTCCTGGACTTCCTGGCCCGCCACGGCAGCGCTGGCTACGGCAGCGCGGGCGCCGGGCCGGATCCGGCCGACGGCACCTAGCTTCGCCCGAAGGCTGGCCGCCTTGGCCCGAAGGCTAGCCGACTTCGCCCGAAGGCTGGCCGCGTGGCCGGGCGGGGGTGGAGGTCGTCAGATCGCGGATTCGGCCGCCGTGCTGGCGTCCATGCCGAGCAGGGCCCGGACCTCTGACTCACGGAACCGGCGGTGACCGCCGGGGGTGCGGATGCTGCCGATGCGCCCGGAGGCGGCCCAGCGGGTCACCGTCTTGGGGTCGACCCGGAAAAGTGCCGCCACCTCGCCTGGTGTGAGCAGCCGCTCACTATTTCCCTCCACGGTCCCCTCCTGGTCGTGCGGACATCTGTCCTAAGTGTCGCAGAAGATAGCGACAAACAGCGTTTTTATCCTTAGATTCCGTAAAATCGGTTCTGATGAGCCTTGTGGCGCCCTGGCGGCGTATGGTCGTCCCCGGCGGTACCGCAACGGTCGCGTGTGACCCACAGGCCCCGTGAGCCTCGTGGATCACAGCGGGAGGCCCTGGTGCCCGACGCGCCCTTTGATCCCCGACGCGCCCTTTGATCACGGAAAGTCGTCAGGGTTACACGGGGACGGATTCTGGTCCTCATGGACGCCGCATTAAGGCGGCGTGCGGGGCAGGTGGTCGCGGGGAATATGCTGGCCGCTATGCGTGCGACGATGGCTTACACGGTGCTGCGGCTGGCGATCTTCGCCGTGGCACTCGGCCTGCTCTACCTGGCCGGCGCGCGGGGGATCTTGCTGGTCGGGCTGGCCGCCGTGGTCAGCGCGATCCTCAGCTTCGTGGTGCTGGCCCGGTGGCGTGAGGCCATGGCCGGGTCGATCTCGCGGCGGATAACCAACGCCCGCGCGCGCCTGGACGAGGGCACCAAGATCGAGGACGCCGACTAGCCTGCTCAGCCGCGCCAGCTAGCCGCTCAGCCGAGCGGACCGGCTAGCCCGCTCAGCCGCGCGAGCGGTCAGGACTTGTCGGCCGCCAGCCAGCCGCCGGCGGTCAGCAGCCGCAGCACCGCCGCCACCGCCTCCTGCTCGGTCAGCAGCGAGGTATCGACCACCAGGTCGGCGTCGGTCGGTTCCTCGTAGGGGTCGGAGATCCCGGTGAACTCCTTGATCACCCCGGCCCTGGCCTTGGCGTACAGGCCCTTGCGGTCGCGGGCCTCGCAGACCTCGACGGGCGTGGCGACGTGGATGAGCAGGAAGTCGCCGACCTCGCTGACCATCTCCCGGACCCTGGCCCGCGCCGCGGCGAAGGGCGCGATCGGCGCGCAGATCGCGATGCCGCCGTGCCGGGCGACCTCGGCGGCCACGAAGCCGATGCGGGCAATGTTCAGGTCGCGGTCCTCGCGGGTGAACTTCAGCCCGGCGGACAGCAGGTTCCGGACCAGGTCGCCGTCGAGCAGGGAGACCCGCCGGTCGCCGCGCTCGCTGAGCACGTCGCGCAGGTCCCTGGCGATGGTGGACTTGCCCGACCCCGACAGCCCGGTCAGGAACAGCACGAACCCGCGCTCGGACCGGGGCGGCCGCGCCCGTCGCAGCTCGCGGGCGACCTCGCGGGGGGTGAACCACTCGGGCACCGGCGCCCCGGCGTCGAGCAGGTCGCCGAGCTGGTCGGCGGACAGGTCCTCCTGCTCGGTCCCGGCCTCGATGAGGGCCAGCGGGCGCCAGACCTCGGCCCGCGGGTCGTAGGCCCAGTCGCCGGCCGGCAGGACCAGGATCGGCGCGCCGGGCAGCTGGTACCCGCCGCCGACCGGGGACAGGCCGGTGAGCGCGCCGGAGTCGGCCATCAGGTGGGTGGCGCCGTAGGCGGCGGCGATCCGGGCCCGGATGGCCAGCTCGCGGACCTGGCCCGCGATGACGGCGCCGGCCCGGCGCTCGCGCGGTGCCAGCGGGACCGGGATGACCCTGGTGTCGGGGGGCAGGCTGCCCGCGGCGGCCAGCGTGGCCCGGACCAGCGCCTCGGGCCTGGTCACCACCTCGGCCGGGCCGGCCACCAGGGGCAGGACGAGCAGCCGGGCCTTGAGCTGGCCGGCCATGTGCCGGAGCTGGCCGATCTGGCGGCTGTTCAGCGGCGCGCGGCCGGCCCAGGCCAGCACCGGGCCGTCGGGGGCCTGCGCCCTGGCCATGGCCGGGGTCAGCATCAGCCGCCGGAACGGCCCGTGTTCGGGCACGCGCTGCGCGGTCACCGGGCCGGCCAGCCGGACCAGGCCGGAGTCCTCGAGCGGGGCGCGCTCGGTGATCTGGAGCACGGCCAGCGGGGTGCCCTCGGGGTCGGCCAGCGCGACGCGGCCGGCGTGCGCGGGGACCGCCCCGGCGGGGACGTCCAGGGTCACCGGCACCGGGAACGGCGTGCCGTCGGCGAGCTGCCAGGAGTCGGCCACCGCGGCTACGTCGGCGGTGGTCATGAACCGGGTCAGCGGGGCGAACGCGCCCGACAGCAGCAGCTCCAGGTCGGCTAGCTGGGTCTCGCTCAGCGTGAGCGAGGGAAGGGCCGTGAGGTCGGCGGGCTCATCGGCACCTGAGCCGGCACCTGAGCCGGCACCGGTGTCGGCACCGGTGTCGGCCGGCTGGGCCGCGTAGTCGCTGGCCTGACTGGGCTGCGAGTCCGCGTGGGCCCGCGCAGTCACGTCCATCCTCCGTCCACCCCCGCGTCCGCTCGGGACGTTGTCACGCTCCTGGGATGCCGCGGCGCCTGCCGGGCCAACACGAGGCTACACGCGAGCGGCACCCAGCCCTACAGCATCACCGGTTCGCTCACCTCCGGCCCCCACCCGCCGCCCCGGCCCGCCTCGCTGCGTCGCCTTCCCTCGTCGCTCGCTCCTTCGTCCAGGCAACGCCCCACCCGCCTCCCCTGCCCCCTTCACCCGCTCGCTCACAAGACGCGAGCGAACCTGTCTTCCGGCTTGCGGATGATGTAGCCGAGCTCGTCGTGCGCAGCGGTCAGCCGGCCGCGGGAGAGCGCGGACACCAGCGCCCGCGACGCCGCGATGACCGGCCGGCGCTGGCCGGCCAGCCCGCTGGTCGCCTCGCGGCCCGAGACCACCAGCCCGTGCCGGGTGGCGAAGGCCTGGAGGCCGCGGGCCGAGGTCAGCGGCTCGTAGATGGCGGGGTAGGGGCCGGGCTGGCCGGGCCGCAGGCGGTGCCAGGCCAGCGCGCGCAGCGGCCGGGGCAGGGTCCGGTCCAGGAAGCCGGCCGCGGTCTGCCGGTCGGCGGTCCGCACCAGCAGCAGGCCGCCGGGGCGCAGCGCGTCCACCAGCCGGGTGAGCAGGATGTCGGTGTGGCTGATCCGGTCCAGCAGGCGGCAGCAGTGCACGACGTCGACCGACCGGGGAGTTAACGGCACGGCGCGCAGGTCGGCCAGGATGGCCTGGCCCAGGCCAGGCTGGCGGGCCACCGCCGTCCTGGTCACCGCGTTGTCCTCGTCCAGCCGGGTGACGGCGAACTGGTAGCGCCGGGCGTCGGGCCCGGCCAGGTCCAGATCGCCGTCGGCCGTGACGCACCCGAACTGGAGCACCGAGATGACCTGGCCGGGCCGGTGCGCCGCGTAGTCGAGCACGGACCGGGTGAACAGGCCCGTGTCGATGCTGGACCCGGCCCTGGCGGCGCCGGGCCGGCTGAGGCGCGCGTCCAGGCCGCGAGCCTCGGGAATGCTGCTCCCGCTGACCACGGTTTCTTAGCGTAGCCGCCCGACTGCTGTTAGTGGCTGGATTACCGCGTCCACGGCCAGGTTCGGCGGCGCTGAGCGGGCCCTGCGCCGGCCCGGTAAGCTAGGAATACCCGCCGCTGGCCGAACGTTGGCGATGCAGTCGCCCGACGATCTGGCCGGACCGCAAAGCCGCCGTCGTGCTGGTTGCGGGATTTTTGTGCTGCCCTACTTCCGAAACCCGCCGCAGATACGCTGCCCGGCTCGCCGCTCGCGCGGGCGCCAGCCTCACGCCACGCCGACTTCCACCCGCAGCCGTGCCGCCCAGATAAGGAAGCGATGAGCATCTCCGGTCTGCTTCGGGCCATCAGCGATGACCCGCAGCTCAGCCAGGCGCTTGACCATGCCGCGCTGCGTGCGGCGGGAGGCGGTGACCTGATCGCGCCGGCTTCCCTGCGGCCCATCCTGGCCGCCGCGCTCACCAGCCACGGCGCGAACCAGGACGACGCCAGCCAGGACGACGCCAGCCAGGACGAGGCCAGCCAGGACGAGGCCGGCGGCCGGTTCGTGCTCGCGGTGACCGCGACCGCGCGGGAGGCCGAGGACCTGACCGCCGCCCTCAGCTCGCTGCTGCCGCCCGACTCCGTGGCCTACTTCCCGGCCTGGGAGACGCTGCCGCACGAGCGGCTGTCGCCGCGCTCGGACACCTCGGGCCAGCGCCTGGCCGTGCTGCGGCGGCTGGCCCACCCCGACCCGGCCGACCCCCGCACCGGCCCGCTGCTGGCCGTGGCCGCGCCCGTGCGCAGCCTGCTCCAGCCGATGGTCGGCGGGCTGGGCGACCTGCTGCCGGTCAGCCTCGAGGTCGGCCAGTCGGTGGACCTGGAGGAGGTCGTCACCCGGCTGGTCGAGATCGGCTACGCCCGCAGCGAGCTGGTGGAGAAGCGCGGCGACATCGCGGTCCGCGGCGGGATCCTGGACGTGTTCCCGCCGACCGAGGAGCACCCGCTGCGGGTGGACTTCTTCGGTGACGACGTCGAGGAGATCCGCTACTTCAAGGTGGCCGACCAGCGCAGCCTGGAGGTGGCCGAGACCGGGCTGTGGGCGCCGCCGTGCCGCGAGCTCCTGCTGACCCCGGCCGTGCGCGGCCGGGCCAAGGAGCTGGCCGCCGAGTGGCCGGGCCTGGGCGAGGTGCTCAGCAAGCTGGCCGAGGGCATCCCGGTCGAGGGCATGGAGGCGCTGGCGCCGACGCTCAGCGACCGGATGGAGCTGCTGCTGGACTACGTGCCGGCCGGCGGCATCCTGGTCGCCTGCGACCCCGAGCGCATCCGGGCCCGCGCCGCCGACCTGGTCGCGACCAGCCAGGAATTCCTCGAGGCGTCCTGGGTGAACGCCGCGGCCGGCGGCCAGGTCCCGATCGACCTCGGCGGCGCATCCTTCCGCAGCATCACCGACGTCCGGACCTCGGCCACCGATCTGGACATTCCGTGGTGGACGATCACACCATTCGCGGTCACAGAATCATCCATAACAGCTGACGCACCCGACTCGCCGCAGGCCCTGGCAGCCGACGAGGGCGAGCCGGCCGAGCGTCCTTTGTTTGCGATCAGTGCCGAGCCGGCGCCCTCGTACCGCGGCGATACCACCCACGTGCTCGCGGACGTGGGCCGCTGGCTGTCAGACCAGTGGCGAGTCGTGCTGATCACCGAGGGCCACGGACCCGCGCAGCGGCTGGCTGAGCTGCTCCGGGCCGAGGGCGTGGGCGTGGCCGGGCCCGGTTCCGGGGCCCTGGAGCACGCGCCCGAGCCGGGCGTGGCCAGCGTGGCCACCGGGCTGCTGGAGGCCGGCTTCGTCTGGCCGTCGGCTCGGCTGGCCGTGCTGGCCGAGGCGGACATGGCGGGCACGCGGCCGGGCAATCGGCAGACCCGGCGGATGCCGAGCCGCCGCCGCGGCGGCATCGACCCGCTTCAGCTCACGCCCGGCGACTACATCGTGCACGAGCAGCACGGCGTGGGCCGGTACGTCGAGATGACCAGCCGCACGGTCCAGGGCGCGACCAGGGACTACCTGGTGATCGAGTACGCGCCGAGCAAGCGCGGCCACCCGCCGGACCGGCTGTACCTGCCCACCGACCAGCTCGACGAGGTGACCAAGTACTCGGGCGGCGAGGCGCCGGCGCTGCACCGGCTGGGCGGCGCTGACTGGGCCAAGGCCAAGGGCCGGGCCCGCAAGGCGGTGCGCGACATCGCGGCCGGGCTGATCCGGCTCTACCAGGCCCGGATGGCCTCGCCCGGGTTCGCGTTCGCGCCCGACACGCCCTGGCAGCGCGAGCTGGAGGACGCCTTCCCCTACATCGAGACGCCCGACCAGATGGCGGCCGTCGACGAGGTCAAGTCCGACATGGAGAAGCCGGTCCCGATGGACCGCCTGATCTGCGGCGACGTGGGCTACGGGAAGACCGAGATCGCGGTGCGGGCCGCGTTCAAGGCGGTCCAGGACGGCAAGCAGGTGGCCATCCTGGCCCCGACGACGCTGCTGGCCGCCCAGCACCTGGCCACGTTCAGCGAGCGGTACGCGCCGTTCCCGGTGGTGGTCCGGCCGCTGTCGCGGTTCCAGAGCGACAAGGAGGTGTCCGAGACCCTGGCCGGCCTGGCCGACGGCAAGGTGGACGTGGTCATCGGCACCCACCGGCTGCTGTCCCCGGAGACCCGGTTCGACAAGCTGGGCCTGGTCATCATCGACGAGGAGCAGCGGTTCGGGGTCGAGCACAAGGAGTACCTCAAGCAGCTCCGCACCGAGGTGGACGTGCTGGCCATGTCGGCCACCCCGATCCCGCGCACGCTGGAGATGGGCATCTCCGGGATCCGGGAGATGTCCACCATCCTGACCCCGCCCGAGGAGCGGCACCCGGTGCTGACCTCGGTCGGCCCGTACGGCGAGAAGCAGATCGCGGCGGCCATCCGCCGGGAGCTGCTCCGCGACGGGCAGGTGTTCTTCGTGCACAACCGGGTCTCCTCGATCAACAAGGTCGCGGCCCGGATCGCCGAGCTGGTGCCGGAGGCCCGGGTCGGCGTGGGCCACGGCCAGATGAACGAGCACACGCTCGAGAAGGTGATGTCCCAGTTCGTCGAGAAGGAGTTCGACGTGCTGGTGTCCACCACGATCGTGGAGTCGGGCCTGGACATCCCGAACGCCAACACGCTGATCGTCGACCGGGCCGACGCCTACGGGCTGCCCGCCCTGCACCAGCTGCGCGGCCGGGTGGGCCGCAGCCGGGAGCGCGGCTACGCCTACTTCCTGTACCCGCCGGAGAAGCCGCTGTCGGAGACGGCGCACGAGCGGCTGGCCACCATCGCCCAGCACACCGGGGTCGGCGCGGGCATGCACATCGCGCTCAAGGACCTGGAGATCCGCGGTGCGGGCAACCTGCTCGGCGGCGAGCAGTCCGGGCACGTGGCCGCGGTCGGCTTCGACCTGTACGTGAAGATGATCGGCGAGGCGGTGCGGGAGCTGCGCGGGGAGGGCCCGGCGCAGCGCGACGAGGTCCGGATCGAGCTGACGGTCGATGCGCACATCCCGCACGACTACGTGACCGGGGAGCGGCTGCGGCTGGAGGCCTACACCCGGATCGCCGCGATCGAGAACGACGACGACATCGTGGCCGTGCGGGAGGAGCTGACCGACCGGTACGGGGCGATCCCGGCCCAGGTGCAGAGCCTGCTGGCGGTGGCGCGGCTGCGCTTCCTGGCCCGCCGGGCCGGGCTGACCGACGTCACCCAGCAGGGCAACCACATCCGGTTCTCGCCGGTGGAGCTGCCCGACTCCAAGCAGGTCCGGGTGCAGCGGCTGTACCCGCGGACAGTGCTCAAGCCGGCAGTGCGTACGATGCTCGTACCGGTGCCGAGGGCCGTGCCTGGCACGCGCCCAGGGTCGGGCAGCACGCGAGCTGGCACCGGGCAGACCGTGTCTCTAGGCGCTCCGCCGCTTCGTGACACCGATCTGCTCGCCTGGTGCGAGCAGCTGATCCAGACGGTGCTCGGCGAGCCGGCCGAGCGCTCGGCATAAGGAGGAACATCGTCGTGCGCCGCACCTCGATGCAGTTGGCCGCGGCGGTGCTCGCCGGCGGCCTCGCCGTGAGCGCCTGCGGGTCATTGCAGCTCGGCGCCGCCGCGGTCACCGGCCAGGGCCGGATCACCTCGGTGGCGCTGACCAACCAGGTGGCCAACCTGAACGCGGCCTACCGGGCCGACAAGGTCAAGGGCGTCAAGCCCCAGCGGACCAGGGGCCAGGAGCCGCAGCAGGTGCTGACCTGGCTGATCACCTTCCAGCTCTTCGACAAGCTGGCCGAGCAGCACGGCATCAACGTGACCTCGGCGCAGGTCCAGAAGCAGCTGGCCGGACTGCGGGCGCAGGCCGCGCAGCAGAAGGTGAGCACCGGCACCTACGTGTCGGCCGCGGGCGCCGTGCCGCCGGACCTGGTCCCGCAGATCGGGCGCTACTTCGCGATCCTGTCGGCGTTCGAGAACCGGCTGGACGGCGGGAAGTCGCCGACCGCGCAGGCGAAGCAGGCGGCGCTGCAGGCCCGGCTGGCGCACGCGCAGTGCCTGGCCGCCAAGGACCTCAGCATCAACGTCAACCCGCAGTACGGCGAGTACGACTACTCGACGTTCTCGGTGGTCCCGGCGCAGAGCAAGCTGGCGGCGGCGTCGTCGATCAGCCCGAGCCCGAGTGCCAGCGCCAGCCCGAGCGCGAAGCCGCGGCTGACGCCGCCGTGCTAGGGCCTTATGCCTGACGTGAGCGATGCCTGACGTGAGCGATATGCCTGACGCGAGCGACGGCCAGGTCGAGGGGGCGCGCCTGCTCGACCTGGTCGTGGTGATGGACCGGCTGCGCACCGGCTGCCCCTGGGACGCCCGGCAGACCCACGAGTCGCTAGCCCCTTACCTGCTCGAGGAGACCTACGAGGCCATCGACGCCCTGGACGGCGGCGATCCCGGGGCGTTCCGCGAGGAACTGGGCGACGTCCTGCTCCAGGTGGTCTTCCACGCCCGGGTCGCGGCCGAGCGGGCCGACGGCACCGGCTACACGATCGACGACGTGGCCGACGGGATCATCGAGAAGCTGACCCGACGCCATCCGCACGTGTTCGGCGACGTGACGGTGTCGGGGGCCGAGGAGGTCAAGGCCAACTGGGATGCGATCAAGGCCGCCGAGCGCCAGGCGGCCAGCGGGGAGGCGGGGTCGATCCTGGACGGGATCCCGCTGGCCCAGCCGGCTTTGTCGCTGGCCACAGCGCTGCAGCGGCGCGCCGAGCGGGCCGGCGCCCCGGCTGAGCTGGCCGACCTGACCTCCCGTGGGGCTGAGACCGGCGCCGAGCCCATCGGGCCGGGCGAGGTTGCCGGGCCCGCCAGGACCTCTGGTGGCAGTGAGGCTCCTGCTGTGGATGAGACATCTAAGGCTGGCGAGGCTTCTGAGTTGCATCTGGTCCCTGGGGCTGGAGGGGCCGACGCTGCAGTTGCCGGAGAGGCCGAGGTGAGCGAGATCGGCGCCGAGTTGTTCGCGCTGGCGGACCGGGCCAGGGCGGCCGGACTCGACCCGGAGCTCGAGCTCCGCGCCGCCGCCCGCACCTATCGCGACCGCGTCCAAGCCTGGGAACAGTCGCAGTCCTGACCGAGCATGTACCGGGTGTGGCTCATGGAACCTGCGAGGGCCGCCGTGCTAGCCCCACTCGTCACACCAGCCCCGCGGCCACGTAGCAGTTCGGATCGTCGGGGTCATGGACCGATTGATCTGAACTGCGGCGAAGTCGCTCATTCGGCGCGAGGCGGGATCGGCCACCCGGCGTGGCCGTTGCGGCCCCGGACCGGGGCTCTACTAGGCTCGTGCCCGAAAACGTCGTGAACCGTGCACCCAGTGAATCCCGCACCCGGAGATTCCCCGGGTTGCCATCGTCAGGAGCAGATAACTGTGGCCTCCATCGAAGGCGTCTTTGCCAGGCAGATACTCGACTCGCGCGGGAACCCCACCGTCGAGGTAGAGGTAGTCCTCGACGATGGCAGCCT
>JBOHCO010000424.1:0-3309 GCA_050698895.1 Streptosporangiaceae bacterium | reverse complement strand
CCCACCTCACTGACACCGCGCGCCTCACTGACACCGCGCGCCTCACTGGCACCACCCACCTCACTGGCACCACCCACCTCACTGACACCGCGCGCCTCACTGACACCGCGCGGCGAGGCTCCGCCGGGCGGGGGGCAGCCCGATCGTCCGCACCGCGATGGTGCACCCCCCGGTCGGCCGCAGCCCGGCCGGCCGCTGGCGGGTCGGCTGCCACCGGTCAGTCACCTGCTGGCGCCGCCGTCGCGCCCGGACCACGACGGACCGCCGCGCCGGCCGTCCGAAGGCCCCGAGTCGCTTCCTTCCGCACGAGTCCAGTCGCCGGGCGGACCGGGCCTGTTGCCCGAGCCAGCCGATCCGGCCCCGGGCGGACCCGACCTGCCGTCCCCCGCGCACGACTATTCGCGCGACGGCCGGGACCCGTCCCCGGGCGGACACGACTTCGCCGCACCGGGCCGCGGCCGGCCCGGCCTCGATCGCGACTACGGACGCGACCGCTCCAGCCCGGCCCGCGATCGGCCCGGCCTCGAGCCCGACCACCCGCTCGCCGCCCGCGACTCGTCGTCGGGCGGACACGACTTCGCCCGACCCGGCCCGGGCCGTCCCGGCCTCGAGCCCGACCACCCGCTCGCCGCCCGCGACTCGTCCTCGGGCGGACACGACTTCGCCGCACCCGGCCCGGGCCGTCCCGGTCTTGATCGCGACTACTCGCGTGCCGGCCGCGACAGTGACCGGCCGGGACGTGATCGTGACCATCCGCTCGCCGGCCGGGACTCGGCCCCGGACGGGCGCGACTTCCCCGCCCGCGGGCACGACCGGTCGGGAGGCGACCTGCCCGCCCCGGCCCGCGACCTGTCCAGCCTGGTGCGCGACCACGCGCGGCCTGTCCGGGATCCGTCCTCTCCCGGCCGGGATCCATTCCCCCGGGACTCGCCGCCGGACGGGTACGGCTTCCCCGGCTCCGCACGCGACCCGCGCGGCCGAGACCCGCGCTCCGCGCGAGACCCGCAGCTCCCGCCTTCCGGCAGGCCCGACCCGGCCGCCTCCAGGCCTGACCTCGACAGTCCGGACCTGCCATCCCCCGCGTCGGGCCGCGGCCTGCCCGGACGCGACCTCCGCTCCGCCATGCGGGATTACCCGCTGGCCGGGCGCGACTCGTCCTCCGGCGGCCGCAACCTCCCGCCGTCCGATCGCGACCGGCCCGGACGCGACCGGCCCGGACGCGACCTGTCCGGACACGACCGCCCCGGACGCGACCTGTCGTCCGTCGTCCGGGACCACCCGCTCGCCGGCCGGGACGCTTCGCCCGATGGGCACGACCTCGCCGCGCCGGGCCGTGACGCGCCACCGCGCGACCTGTCCTCGACCGTGCGGGACCGTCCGCCGGCGGATCCGGATCTCGCCCCCCGCGGGCCCGCCTCTGCATCCGGGCCGCACCGGGACCTGTCCGTTCACCCGCGGGACCGGGCGGCCGCCGGACGTGATCTGGCCTGGGGCCCGCGCGACCTGACCGGCCGCGAGACGCCCGGCCCCGCCCGCGACCTGCCCGGAGGTGATCTGCCCGGAGGTGATCTGCCGGGCAGCGACGGGCCGGGCGCGCCGCGCCGCCTGCCGTCTCTCGCGCGCGGTGTCGATCCCGCTGCACGGGACTCGGATCAAGACCTCCCGCCCGTGGTCCGCGACCTGGTGGCGTCGCTGCCGCCGCTCCCGCCGGCGCCCGCCGCCGGGTCACCGGCGACCGTCCCGCCCCAGGAGGCTCCGGACCCGACGCTGGCCGCCCTCGCGGAGCGAATCCGCGAACTCCAGGCCCTCGCGGCCAGCCCGTCCCCGCCGCTACGGAGCCCGTCAGCATCGGCTCCGCCAGCGCCAGCCCCGACCGCACCGAGTCCGCCGTCGCCTGCTCCGCCGACATCGATCCCGTCAGCATCGGTCCCATCGGCATCGGTGCCACCAGCATCGGTGCCACCAGCGCCAGCCCCGACCGCGCCAAGTCCGCCGGCCCCGACCCGGCCAGCGCCGGTGCGGCCGGCACGCATGTCGTCGGCGCCGCCCCCGCCTTCGCCGAGCCCGCGGCCGGCCGAGGCCATCACCCCCGCAGTCGCTGACCTGGACGAGCACGCCGGCCTGCCCCGGCCCGCCGACCCGCCGGCCGCTGAACTCGCGACGCGCCCCCGGACCGAGATTTCCCAATTGCGCGCAAACTATGGGATCGCCCGGCAGGATGACAGCGTGAGCGACTCGCGCGCGGCCGCGGCCGAGCCGACGTCAGTCAGCAGCTACGCGCCGCGCGACGAACCCGCACCCGACCGCTTGCCCGCTGTCCGCGGCAGCGCCGGGGACCTGGTCGGTGGCCAGGGCTACCCGCCCAGCCGCGACTACCGCCCGATGGAATACCCGACCACGGACTACCGGACCACGGACTACCGGACCACGGACTACCGGGCCGTGGATTACCGCCGGGGGCCGGCTGACTACCGGGGCCTGCCGCAGGATCGTCCGGCCCGCGGTTCCGTGGCCGAGTTCCGGCTCCGCCTGGAGCGCCTGCCCGCCGGACATCCGTCGTCCCCCTGGGACGACCAGGGGATGCCCAGGCCCACCCCGCAGCAGCTCCGGCAGCTGGAGCTGCCGCTGGCCGACGAAGAGCGCGACGCCGAGCCGCCGGCCCGGGCCAGCCTGCTCGCCGCGTCGGCCGATCTCAGCGGGCCGGCCATCAAGCCCGGCTACGGCGAGGAACACATGCGCGGCGGCGAGCTGCCGCCGACCCCCGAGCCGCCGGCGATCGAGCCGCCGCCAATCGGGCTGTCCCCGAGTCGGCCACGGCCGAGCGAGCGACTATCGGGCGAGCCACCGCCGGGCGAGCCACCGTCGAGCCAGCCACCGCCCAGCCCGCCGCCAGCGGCCCGCAACGGCGCGGCCGAGCCGGGCTCCCGGCCCGCATCCCCGTGGCTGACCGGCCGCAACGGGACAACCCCCGACCCCGGCGACCCCCAGCGGGCCGACCACGGGCCGGCCGAGTACGCCAACGGGGCCGACCACACCGGCAACGGCGGGGGCTCCCCCCGCAACGGCGGCCTGCCCCCGGCCGCCGCGCTGCCCCGCGACGCGACCGACCCCTACGACACGGAAACCTCCCGCGAGGCCGACCCGGCCGCCGGCGAGGCCTCCGCGCGCAACGGCCGGACCGCCGGTCCGCCCAGCGTGTTCGACGCCGACTGGCGCCACCTCGACCCGGCTCCCGACCGGAACGGCCACGCCGAGTCCGAGCCGGCCCTCAGTGCCACCAATCAGGCCAACGGTGCCGCAGGCGAGCGC
>JBOHCO010000423.1:0-1893 GCA_050698895.1 Streptosporangiaceae bacterium | reverse complement strand
CCTGATCGTGCTGCCGAGCAGCGCCATCACCAACTTCAGCGGGTTCGTCAGCGCTATCCAGGACGTGTTCACGGTCTACGGCGGTCACATCAGCGCCTCGGGCGCGGCCACCTTGAGCGGCGGCGGGCTGATCCTGGGCGACGCCTGCGGGCTGGTGTTCATCCTGTGCCTGCTGACCTCCGGCGTGACCTGGATCATGGGGTCGGACCGGGCGCTGGCCGTGTCCTGCTACGACGGCTCGGGTCCGCGCTTCCTGGGCGTGATCAACGCGCGGTACGGCACGCCGGTCCGGGTCAACGTCTTCAGCGGCATAGTGGCCTCCATCGTCGTCGTGCTGGCCCACCAGATCACCAGCGGCGACGCGGCCAAGTACTTCAACGCCGTGCTGGGCGTGACCATCTCCACCACGCTGATCAGCTACCTGCTCATCTACCCGGCGCTGTGGAAGCTGCGCCGCAGCCACCCGAACGTGGCCCGGCCGTACAAGATGCCCCTCTACCGGTCCTTGACGGTCCTGCTGATGGTGCTGGTGGCCATCGCCAGCATCCAGCTCATCGCCCCCGGCCTGGGCAGCCACTGGTTCGGCGGCGACTTCATCCCGGAGAGCTGGACCTACGCCGAGCGGTTCACCTACCTGTGGACCGAGCTGATCCCGGTGCTGATCTTCGCCGTCGTCGGGACGCTGTTCTGGTGGCTGGGCCGCCGTACCAGGGCCCGGGAAGCCGTGGTCACCGAGCGAGCCGAGTGAGCGCCGCCGACACTGATGAGCGAGGGTGAGGCCAGCTACCACGACGACTGGCCGGACATCACCGCCGCCTATGACGAGGTAGCCGCGGACTACGCGGGGCTGTTCGCGGCGGAGCTGGCGGGCAAGCCGTTCGACCGGGAACTGCTGGACGGGTTCGCGGGCGCCGTGGGCGGGCGCGGGCCGGTCTGGGACATCGGCTGCGGGTCCGCGGGCCACATCACCCGGTACCTGGCTGATCGCGGCGTCGAGGTGGTCGGAGCGGATGTCTCGCCCGGCGTGGTGGCGGTGGCGCGCGAGCGCCAGCCCGGTCTGGAGTTCCGGGCGGCCGACATGCGCTCGCTGCCCATCGCGGACGGCTGGCTGGCCGGGATCGTCGCGTTCTACTCGGTTATCCACCTGCCGCGCGAGCAGATCCCGGTCGCGCTGGCCGAATTCCGGCGGGTGCTTGCGCCGGGCGGCTCGCTGCTGCTGGCCATGCACGGCGGGTCGGGCGTGACGGGGTCGGCGCAGGCGTTCGGCCATGCGGTCGAGGTGCGGGTGACGCTGGTCTCGCGGGCCGAGCTGGCTGGCCTGGTCGAGGAGGCCGGCCTGGCGGTCGACTGGCAGCAGGAGCGCGACCCCTACCCGACCGAGTACCCCACCCGGCGGCTGTACGTCTGGGCCCGGCACGCCGCTTAGCGCGCCGGGCCCAGATCACAGCGGGCCCAGATCACAGCGGGCCCAGATCACAGCGGGCCCAGATCACAGTCGGCCCAGATCACAGTCGGCCCAGATCACAGTGGGCCCAGATCACTGACCGCGCGGATCAGCAGGTGGCCTTGACCTTCAGGCTCGCCCCGGCGTAGCCGGCCTTGGCCGCGGTACCGGTGGCCGAGCCGCGCGACACGCTGGCCACCCGGAAGGTCACCCGGCCCGACTTCGGGGTGGTGAAGCGCTTGCCGCAGAACCGGACCGTGGCGCCCTGGACCGCGGTTCCCGCGTCCGTCACCCGGAAGGTGACCTTGGCGCCGCCGCTGCTGCTCCGGGTCGCCGACAGGGCCAGCGGGGCCAGCACCTCCGTCGCCCAGTAGGTGGTCTTGTTCAGGTTGCCCCGGTCGATCAGCGCGACCACGTCGAGCGCGCCGCCCCTGGCGTTGATGTAGACC
>JBOHCO010000422.1:0-13723 GCA_050698895.1 Streptosporangiaceae bacterium | reverse complement strand
ACCGATTTCCGGGATAATGGCGACCCCAATGAGGGGCGGCCGATAAGCGGGGATCCGGGCGGCTCGGAGCGGGACGGACGGGGCCGCAGGGACAGACGGGGCGCAGGGACGCGCGAGACCGTCCCGCCCGGCTCGCCCGGGCCCTGGATGTCCAGTCGGTGACGGCGCGTGTTACCAGCGGGACATCCACGCCTCTAGGTGGGGGCGATACCGCGGAACAGCTGGCCCACCATGGTGGCGGCGAGGTTGTCGTCGAGCGGGTTGTGGGCGAAGAACAGGCGGTGGTACACGGGCGCGAACAGCTCGTCCATCACCGCCTCGTAGTCGATGTCCGGGCGGATCTCGCCGCGCTCGATGCCTGAGCGCAGGATGTCCATGGACACCGCCCGCCGCGGGGCCAGCCAGCGCTCGCGCAGCGACCGGGCGATGTCGGGGTCGGACTGGGCCTGGGCCACCAGGGCCCGCATCAGCGGACCCGCCGCGGTGTCCCGGAACAGCCGGATAAGCGCGGCGATCTGCCAGGTCAGGGCCTCCTGGGCGGAGGCGCCTTCGGGGATGGCGAGGGTGCCCGCGACCCGGTCAAGGAAGCCGTCCAGGGCCACGGCACCGCGTGACGGCCACCACTTGTAGATCGTGGCCTTGCTGACCCCGGCCCGGGCCGCGATGGCGTCCATGGTGGCCGCGGCCATGCCGCCGCTGAGCATCAGGTCGCCCGCGGCGGCCAGGATGGCCTGCCGGGCCGTCTCGCTGCGCGGTCGGCCGCGCGGCCTGCGTACGGCGGGCTCGGTCCCGGTCACGTCAGCCTCCGGCCCGGGGCCCGCTGACTAGGCGCATCTGCGTACCCGCTCGTCGTCCAGATCCCGGCCCTCGGGCCGGTCCGCCTCCAACTGGCCCGCTTCGAACTGGCCCGCCTCGAACTGGCCCGCTTCGAACTGGCCCGCCTCGAACTGGCCCGCCTCGAACTGGCCCGCCTCGAACTGGCCCGCCTCCAACCGGCCCGCGGGCTCGGCCGCACCGGCGCTGTCCGGAGCGGGCCCGGCGACAGCATCCGCCGCAGACGGCACGGGCCCGGCGACAGCATCCGCCGGAGACGGCACGGGCCCGGCGACAGCATCCGCCGGAGACGGCACGGGCCCGGCCACGGCGACCGGCTCGGGGCGAGCGGGCGGGCGGAGGCGGTCATAGATCCAGATGCCGCCGGCCAGCACGGGCAGGATGGCGCCGAACACCGTCACGCCGTTCCATCCGTACACGTCGTGCAGCCAGCCCGACAGCCCGGAGGCCACCGAGCCGCCCACGAACGCCGAGGTCATGTACACGGTGTTGATGCGGGCGCGGGCGTCCTCGCGGAGCGCGTAGATGTCCCGCTGGCTGAGCACCTGGTGGCTCTGCGCGGCGAGATCCAGCAGCACGGCGGCGCACGCCAGCAGGATAACGCTGCCCTGGCCGAGCCCGGCCAGGACGAGTGCGGCCGCCGCCAGCACGGTGGTCAGCCCGCGGCCGGCCCGGCCGTAGCCGCGGTCACCGAGCGCCCCCGCGACCACCGCCGCCACCGCGCCGGCCGCGCCGACCAGGGCGAACAGCGCGATCTGGAGCTGTGACAGGTGATGGGCGTCGATCAGCTCGTAGGCGATCGAGGTCCAGAAGGCGCTGAACGCCCCGAACATCAGGGCCTGGGACGCGGAGCGGCGGCGCAGCACCGGCTCGGTGGCCACCAGCCGCAGGGCCGAGCGGAGCAGGCCCCCGTAACGCACGCCCGGTTCGGGCCGGCGCACGGGCAGGACCCGCCACAGCACGGCCGACAGGGCCAGCATGGCCACGGCGGAGATGATGTAGATGGACCGCCATCCCCAGGCGGCCGCGGTGACGCTGGCCACCGACCGGGCCAGCAGGATGCCCAGCAGCAGGCCGCTCATGACCCGGCCGACGTACTTGCCGCGCTGGGCCGGGGGCGCGAGGTGGGCGGCGAACGGCACCAGGATCTGCACCACGACCGAGGTCACGCCGATGAACACCGACACCACGAGGAACAGCGTGAAGTCGGGCGTGAACGCGGCCACGGCCAGCGCGGCCGCGGTGACGAGCAGGGTCCGGCAGGCCAGCTTGCGGTTCTCCAGCATGTCGCCGAGCGGGACCAGGAACGCCAGGCCCGCCGCGTAGCCGAGCTGGGTGACCGTCACCACGATGGCGGCGGTGCCCTGGCTGACGCCGAAGCCGCGGGAGACGAGCGCCAGCAGCGGCTGCGGATAGTAGAGGTTGGCCGCGGTCAGCCCGCAGGCCACGGCCATGGTGAGGATCACGACGTTCAGCCCGGCCTCGCGGCTCGGACGGCCCAGCAGGCCGCCGCGGCGCGTGCCGGGCGGCCTGGTCGTCGGTGTCGCAGTCACCCGGCTCCTTCCGAATTTCTAAACGCTGAGTACAGAATATTGAGCACGGCGGCCGCAAGCAATATTCCGTCCGTCACAGTGGTGGCTGAGCTGCCACGTCGACCCCAGGCGGGCCAGGGCAGCGGGTCCCGGCCCGGGCGTCCGGGAACCGCCATGGGCAGTCCGTAGCTGAACCGTTCGTTTCGGAATTAAGGAAACCTGCGCCGCTGGGGCGGGCGCGATCTGTGGTGCATCCGGCCCGGCGCGGGGCCGATACTGGGGCGTGACCACTCCGGCCCTGGCCGCGGCGGAGGCCGCCGGCGTCGAGCATCGCGTGATCAGGCACGGCCCGGTGCGCAGCCTGGCCGAGGCGGCTCAGGCCCGCGGCGTGCCGCCCGCCGACGTGGTGAAGACCATGGTCGTGCGGCGCGGGCCGGACGACTTCCTGTTCGTCCTGGTCCCCGGCGACCGCACGATCTCCTGGCCTAAGCTGCGCTCCCACCTGGGGGTCAGCCGGCTGTCGATGCCCGACGCGGCGACGGCCAGGGAGGTGACGGGCTACGAGCGCGGCACCATCACCCCGCTCGGGTCGACGATGGCCTGGCCCGTGGTGGCCGACGAGCGGATCCGCGGCCGCCAGATCACGCTGGGCGCGGGTGAGCACGGTGTGGCCGTCGCGGCGGCGGCCGACGACCTCATCAAGGCGCTGGACGCCACGGTCGCCGACGTCACCGAGCCGGAGTCCTGACCGCGTTCCGCAGGCACCGCGCTCTGCGGCGTAACCGTCCGGCGGCGGCCTCGGTGCCGGAATAATGACGACCATTCATTATTGGACCGCCGATCCGCAACAGGGCACCGCTGGGCAGCGGGAGGGACTGGGATCATGACTGACGCATCTTTCGTGCTGCTGCCCGGCAGCGAGCGCGCGCCGCTGGCCCCGGTCGGGCCGGCCGGGCCGCTGGACGGCACCGAGCGGATCGAGGTCACGCTGCTGACCCGGCGGATGGCCGAACTGCCGCGCACCGCGGCCGGCACCCCGAGCCGGATCTCCCGCGATGACCTGCGTCAGCAGTTCGGCTCCGACCCCGCTGAGCAGGCGCTGGTGGCGGAGATCCTGGCCAGCCCCGGCGTGGGCATCGAGGTCGTCAGCCGCGATCCCGGCACTCGCCGGATGGTCATCAGCGGGACGGTGAACGCGCTATCCGAGGCGTTCGGGACGGAGCTCAGCCTGGTCACCAGCCAGGGCCCGATCGGCACCGTCACGCACCGGTACCGCACCGGCAGCCTGCGGATCCCGGCCGAGCTGGACGGCATCGTGGTGGCCGTGCTCGGCCTGGACAACCGCCCGCAGGCCCGGCCGCAGATCCGCCGCCAGGCCGCCGCCGCGGCCGCCGCGGTCTCCTATACCCCGCTCCAGGTCGCCGCGGCCTACCAGTTCCCGGCCGGCACCGACGGCACCGGCCAGCACATCGCCATCATCGAGCTGGGCGGCGGGTTCGCAGACAGCGACCTGACCAGCTACTTCGCCAGCCTGGGCATCGCGCCGCCGTCGGTCACCGCGGTCAGCGTCGACGGCGCCCAGAACGTCGCGGGCCAGGACCCCAACGGCGCCGACGGCGAGGTCCTGCTGGACATCGAGGTGGCCGGATCGGTGGCGCCCGGCGCGACCCAGCTGGTCTACTTCGCGCCCAACACCGACCAGGGCTTCATCGACGCCGTGACCAACGCCGTGCACGCCACCCCGACGCCCACGACGGTCAGCATCAGCTGGGGCCAGTCGGAGGACTCGTGGACGGCGCAGTCGGTCACCAGCCTGGACCAGGCCATCGCCGACGGGGCGGCGCTGGGCATCACGGTCTGCGTGGCCGCCGGCGACAACGGCAGCAGCGACGGCGTCTCGGGCGGCGGCTCGCATGCCGACTTCCCGGCCTCCAGCCCGCACGCGCTGGCCTGCGGCGGCACCAGCCTCCGGATCGACATCCAGACGAACGCGGTCAGCTCGGAGACGGTCTGGAACGACGGCGCCCAGGGCGGCTCGGGCGGCGGCGGGGTCAGCGACGTCTTCCCGCTGCCGACCTGGCAGGCCAGCGCCGGCGTCCCCGCGCTGGCCAGCGGCGGCACCGGTCGCGGCGTGCCGGACGTGGCCGGCAACGCCGACCCGGACACCGGCTACCAGGTGCTGATCGACGGCCAGTCCACGGTGGTCGGCGGGACCAGCGCCGTGGCCCCGCTCTGGGCCGGGCTGACCTGCCGGCTGGCCCAGGCCGCGGGCCGCGACTTCGGGCTGATCCAGGAGATCCTTTACGCCGGGATCACGCCCGGCCAGCCGGTGCCCGGCCTGCGCGACATCACATCCGGCAACAATGGGGCCTACAGCGCGGGTCCCGGCTGGGACGCGTGCACCGGCCTGGGCGTGCCCGACGGCCCGGCCCTGCTGTCCCGGGTCGAAGGCGCCTGAGCCGGGTCAGGCCAGCGGCGGCGTCCCGATGGTGGCCGGGGCGCCGAACGGGCGCAGCACCTCGGGGACGGTGACCGTGCCGCGGGCGTCCTGGAAGTTCTCCATGATCGACAGGAGCGCCCGCGCCGTCGCCCCGGTGCCGTTGAGGGTGTGGGGGAACTCCAGCTTGCCGTCCCGGCGGAACCGGATGTTGAGCCGCCGGGCCTGGTAGTCAGTGGTGTTCGAGCAGGAGGTGATCTCCCGGTAGCGCTGCTGGACCGGGAACCAGGCCTCGATGTCGTACTTCTTGGCCGCGGGCGCGCCGAGGTCGCCGACGGAGATGTTCATGACCCGGTAGGGCATGCCCAGCTCCTGGGCGATCTCCTCCTCGTAGGAGAGCAGCTCGTCGTGGAACTCGCGGGACTGCTCGGGCAGGCAGTAGACGAACATCTCGACCTTGTCGAACTGGTGCACCCGGAACATGCCCTTGGTGTCCTTGCCCGCCGCCCCGGCCTCGCGCCGGAAGTTGGTCGTGAACGCCGCGTACCTGGCCGGCAGCTCGCTCTCCTCCAGCCGCTCCTCGGTGTGGATCCCGGCCAGCGCCACCTCAGAGGTGCCGGTCAGGTAGAGGTCGTCCTTCTCCAGGTGGTAGAGGTTCGACTCCTCGGTGGGCAGGAAACCGGTGCCGTACATGGCCCGCTCGCTGGCCAGCACCGGCGGCAGCACGAGCAGGAAGCCCTTGCGGGTCAGCTTGTCGATGACGAACCGGTACAGCGCCATCTCGGTCAGCGCGACGTCGCCGATCCGGTAGGCGAACCGGGAGCCCGACAGCCGGGCGCCCCTGGCCATGTCGATCCAGCCGCGCGGCGAGCCCAGCTCGGTGGAGTCGCGCGGCTCGAAGTCGAAGCTGGGCAGCTCGCCCCAGGTCCGAACGAGCTGCGCGTCTTCCTCGTCCATGCCGTCGGCGGCGGTTGGGTCGGGCAGGTTCGGGATGCGGTTCAGCAGCTCGTCGCGCTCTCGCGAGGCCGTGGCCTGCTCGGCCTCGGCCGCGGCCAGCTCCTCCTTGAGCTGGCGCAGTTCCTCGATCTGCTCCGGGCTCGGCGGCCGGCCCTTGGACGACTTCTTCTGCGCCGCGCGCAGCGCCTCCGCCCGCTCGGTGTGCGAGCGCCAGCTAGCGTCGGCGGCCAGCAGCGCGTCGAAGTCTTCCGCCGCGTCGCGCCGGGCGAGCGCGGCCCGGTACCGATCGGGTTCCTGCCGGGCAGCCTTGAGGTCAATCACGGCGCGAGTCTAGCCGGGCCGCCTCTCTGTGGCAGCTCAGTTAGGTCCGGCTGGCCCTCGCTCGCAGCGTCGCTGGCGGGGTCGCTGGCGGGGTCGCTCTCGCCGGCCTCCTGGCCCAGCCGCCGGGCCTCGCGCTGACCGGGCCGGGTGGCCAGCACCGAGCCGCCCAGGATCAGCGCGAACGCCGCCACCATGGTCACCGTCAGCGGCTCGCCGAGCAGCCAGACGCCGCCGGTGACGGCGATGGCCGGGTTGACGTAGGTGATCACGCTGGCCCGGGCCGGACCTACCTCAGCGATCAGGGCAAAGAAGATCACAAACGCCAGGGCCGTGCAGATCACCGCGAGCCCGGCCAGCGCGGCTAGCACCTTGCCGGACGGAATCGTGCTGGGCCAGGTCACCGCGGCCAGCGGCGCGTAGATCACCGACGCGAAGGCCAGGCAGGCCGCGGTCATGGCCAGCGGCGGCAGCTCGGCCAGCTGGCGGCTGGCGATCAGCGGCCCGGTCGCGTAGCAGAGCGCCACCAGCAGCACCTCGCCGACGGAGCCGAGGTCGCCGCTGGGCGTGCCGGGCCCGATCAGCAGGCCCACCCCGGCCAGGCCCACGAGCAGGCCCGCCCAGCGCACGCGGGTGAGCCGGTCGGACCCGCCGGTCAGCCGGGACAGCACGGCGACCAGGATCGGCACCGAGGCGATCAGCAGCCCGCTCATCGAGCTGGACAGCCGGGTCTCGGCCTCGGACAGCAGCAGCCAGGGCACGACGATCTCGACGCAGGCGAACACGGCCAGCGGGCGCCAATGCGGCAGCAGCTGGCCGAGCTGCCGCCGGCGGATCGCGATCGGCAGCAGCAGGGCGGCGCCGATGCCCACCCGGCTCAGGACCAGCACCGGGACGGGCACGCCGCCCACGGCGACCTTGATGAGCAGGTACGGGATGCCCCAGATCACGCTCATCGCAGCGAACATCAACCAGCCACGCCGGCTCACGCTGTGCTCCCTCCGCGCGCGCCAGGGGGTAGGCACGGATGCGCGCGCCGGGCTCAGTCTGCCCCCGCGCCGCGGGGCCGTCTTGAACGCCCTTGCGGCGCGAGCCGGGAGCCCCTGCCGTTAGGCCCTGCCGCTGGCCCCTGCCGCTGGCCCCTGCCGCTGGCCGGGAGCGGGCTCACCGGGTCACAGGTGCAGGCAGATCCCGAGCGGGCCGACCCTCAGGCAGGTCCCGCTGGAGGATGGCGCCGGGGTCGGGGAGACCGGCGGCGAGGTCCCCGGCGGGGACGAACTCGAGCCGGGCGGGCTGGGCGAGGACGACGTCGGCGAGGGCGACGAGGAGCCCGGCGTGGGGCTGGGGTGAGACGAGCGCGTCGGCCCCGGCGACCGGGTCGGCCGTCCGGACCTGGTCGGCCGGCCCGGTTCCGAGCTGCTGCCGACCGAGGGGCTCGGGGCGACCTCGCCAACCCCGATTTGGTAGCCGCCCACCCCCCGCGAGCCGTGATGTGCTCCCTGCCCCAGGGTCAGTCCCGGCACCGATCCGCTCTGCGGCGCGTGGATGGTGATCGTCACCGCGGAGGTCACTATGTAGATCATCGTGGCGGTAAGCACCACGACCATCGGCAGCAGCAGGATCGGGTGGGCCCGGAAGGCGGCGGTGCCGTTGCGCAGCGTTGCCCGGATGCGGTCGCGGGTCACCGCGGCCGCCACGCCGACCACGGGCAGCCGGGGCCCGTAGCCCATGCTCGCGCTGCGGCGGGCCCGCAGCAGCGCCGCCCGGCGCTGGGCCAGCGTCAGGCCGGGCAGCAGGTAGATGATGATGTTGCGGCCGTGTGCCTCAACCCGGACGTGTAAGCCGGCTGGCAGTTCTGAGTACCGAATCTTGATCAACGGTCCGACCTCGCGGCAACCTGAAAGAATTCCGGACAGCTACTCGCACAGACAGTGACGACCATATCACTGTGGATAGCCGCAATCCCACGACCGGCACATGTTTGTTGCGGATCCGACATCGCCGGACGAGTCCGGCAGGCACGCTGGCTCGGACGGCCATGGCAGCGGGCTACGCTCGCCACAACTGGATGTTCGCCCACCTGGGAGGGAAATCGTGCTGCCGAGGAAGCGTGCTTCGAGCTAGCCAGCGTCACGCTGGGCTGGCCGACGCGGCCCGGGGCGAAGCCCAGGCCGACGCCCCGTCGGTGCTGCGCGACGGCCTGCGCACCTGGCAGGCCCTGCTGGTCGCCGTGGCCGGCGGCCTCGGCCTGGCCGCCGCCTTCCCTCCGGTCGGCATCTGGCCCCTGGCCGTGGTCGGCCCCGCGCTGCTGGCGGTCGCGCTCTGGCAGCGGAGCCTGCGCGGCTCTTTCCTGGTCGGCCTGGTCTTCGGGCTGGCCTTCTTCGTCCCGCTGCTGTCCTGGGTGGTCAACGTCGCCTGGTACGCCTGGGCCGGGCTGGCGGGCGCGGACACCGTGCTGTTCGCTGTGCTGGCCCTCGGCCAGCGACTGCTGCTGCGGCTAAGGCCCTGGCCGGTCGCCGTGGGCGTGTGGTGGGTGGCGGCCGAGTCGCTGCGCGACCGATGGCCGTTCGGCGGCTTCCCGTGGGGGCGGCTGGCCATGAGCCAGGCGGGCGCACCGACCGTGAACTGGGTCGCCGTCGGCGGGCCGTACCTGCTGACCTTCCTGCTCGGGCTGACTGGGGCCTGCCTGGCCTGGCTGATCCTCGGCTCGGCAGGCAGCACCAGCCCGGGCGCGCTACGCCGCCGGGCCGTTCCGCTGGCCGGCCTGGTCGCGGCGGCCGGCCTGGCCGGGGCCGGCGGCCTGCTGCCCGTGGACGGCGCGGCGCCCGGTACGCCCACGGCCGTGGTCGCCGCCATCCAGGGCAACGTGCCGCACGCCAGGAACCTGCCCGACCTGCTGCGCGAAGACACGGTGACGACCAACCACGCCGACGTCACCCTGCGCCTGGCGGCCCGGGTCCGGGCCGGGCAGGAGCCCGCGCCCAACCTCGTGATCTGGCCCGAGAACTCCACCGACCAGGATCCCCGGCTGAACCCGTTCATCTACTCGCTGATCTCCAACGCGGTGAACCGGATCGGCCGGCCGGTGCTCGTCGGCGCCGTGCTGCAGAACCCGGTCCGCAACGCCGGCCTGCTCTGGCTGCCGCACCACGGTCCGGCCGCCGCCTACATCAAGCGCCAGCTCGTCCCGTTCGGCGAGGTCATCCCGTTCCGGAGCCTGCTGGACACGTTCACCTCGCTGCCCGCGCTCCAGCCCGTCAACTTCACCCCCGGCCACAAGGCCGTCGTGTTCCACATCGGCAAGATCCGACTGGGCGACGTCATTTGTTATGAGGTCGGATTTGACGGCCTGGTGTCGTCCGAGGTCGCGGCGGGCGCCAACCTGCTGACCGTGCAGACCAACGACGCCGACTTCGAGCTGGACGGCCAGACCGGCGAGACCCTTCAGCAGCTGGCCATGGCCCGCATTCGCGCCGTCGAGCACGACCGGGCCGTGGTCGTGGCCTCCACGACCGGCGTGAGCGCCATCATCTCGCCCAACGGGAACCTGCTCGCCCGCACCACCCTGTGGCGCCCGGCCAGCGTCGAGGCCAGGGTGCCGCTGCGCAGCGTCACTACGCTGGCCGACCGGCTCGGCGGCTGGCCCGAGGTCATCCTGACCGGCTCCGCGATCGCCGCCCTGGCGTGGGTGCTAGCCGGCACCGCGCTAGCCCGGCGCCGCCGGGCCGCCGCAGAATAGGGCTGTGGAAGGTCAGGCCGGACCAGATCAGGCCAGCGCTGGCAGCGCCCGCGCAGCGCCCAGTAGTTCCGGCGCAACTAGTCCCTCGGCAACTAGTCCCCAGGAAACTAGTTCCCGGGAAACGCGTTCACAGGAAACTAGTTCCCAGGAAACGCGTTCACAGGTGACTAGCGCGCCGGGAACTGGCGGACCAGGGACTAGCGGGCCTGGAACTAGTGCGGGCCGCACTAGCGCTGATCCGGGGGCGGGGCGGCGGCGGTGGAGCAGCCTGCGCCAGCCTGCCCGGTGGGCCACGCTGCTGGCCGGGGCGCTGCTGGTGCTCGCCTTCCCGGACGCCAACATCGAGTTCCTGGCCTGGTTCGGGCTGGTGCCGGGGCTGGTACTGATGGCGGTCGCACCGACGCGGCGCGAGGCGTTCACGCGCGGCTGGTGGTTCGGGGCGGGCTACCTGCTGGCCGCGATGTACTGGCTGGCGCCGAGCCTGGGCCCGGGCCTGCTGCTGATCGCGATCGTGATCGGCTTCTTGTGGAGCGGGGTCGGGCTGGCCGCGCGGGCGACGCTGCGGCCGCCGGTGACCCCGGTTCGGGCCGCGGCGGCGCTGGCGCTGGTCCCGAGCGCCTGGCTGACCACGGAGTGGCTGCGGTCCTGGCAGGCGATCGGCGGGCCGTGGGCGGTGCTGGGCGTGAGCCAGTGGCAGCACCCGGCGATCCTGGCCCTGGCCGCGGTAGGCGGGGTCTGGCTGGTGACGTTCGCGCTGGTCGTGGCGAACACCGGCGTGGCGGTCGCGATCCTGGCCCGGACGCTGACGCCGCGGCTGATCGGCTGCGCGGCCGCGCTGGCGGCGGTGGCGGCAGGGCCCGTTGCGTTCGCGCTGACGGCACCGAGCCCGGTGGCCAGGAAGGTGACCATCGCGCTGGTGCAGCCGGGCGGCTACGCGACGCGGAACCAGTGGATCGCGGCCAGCGAGCGGCTGACGGCAGGCCCGGCCCGCCGGGCCGGCCTGGTCGTCTGGGGCGAGAGCAGCGTCGGCTACGACCTGGACAGCCACCCGGCGCTGCGGCTGCGGCTGCAGGCCCTGTCGGCCTCGATCGGGGCGCAGATCCTGGCCAGCCAGGACGCGGTCAGCCCGGGCGGAGCACACAGCAAGGTCGCGGTGCTGATCGGCGGCAACGGCATCGACGGCGAGTACGTCAAGAGCCGGCTGGTGCCGTTCGGCGAGTACATCCCGTTCCGGTCGGAGCTGGGCTGGCTGACCTCGATCAGCCGGGCCGCGGCGCAGAACATGGTGGCGGGCGACGGCGCGCACGTGCTGCACGCGACCCTCCCAGCGACCCTCCCAGCGACCCTCCCAGCGACGTTGCGCGACGGGCGGCGGCTGCCCATCGGCGTGCTGATCTGCTTCGAGTCGGCGTTTCCCGACATGTCCCGCTACGACGCGGACCACGGCGCGCAGGTGATCATCTACCAGACGTCAGACTGGACGTTCCAGGGCAGCTGGGCGCTGGCGCAGCACGCCTCGCTCAGCGCGCTGCGCGCGGCGGAGACGGGGCGCCCAGTGGTGCAGGCGGCGCTGACGGGCGACTCGGCGGCGTTCGACAGCCGCGGCCGGGTGCTGGCCTGGAAGGGCGGCGCGGACCGCGGCGTGATCCTGGTGACGCTGCGGCTGCCGCCGGCGTCAGCCCGGACCCCGTTCGACCGGCTGGGCGACTTCGTACCGTTGACGGCCGTTGTTATTGTCGCGCTGGCCTCGGCATTCGGGCTGGTACGCGGGGGTTGGCCGGGACGAGTCCGACGTGGAATGGGTCGTCCGCATCGCCCGGCCCGCATACGCTTACAGGGCAGCCGCGCACCGGAAGGCCACGCTCCTGCACCGTGTGTGCCTCGGGGCGAGCCCGACGAAGCCGGTCCCCGGCCGGCCCCGCCGTCAGCGCCATCTCTGGGAGGCCCCCCGTGAGTACCCCGCCAGCGATAACCGCACCAGCCCGCCGAGGCGGGCCGCGCAGACGGCTGGCCGCCATCACGATCTGCGCCCTGGCCGGACTGCTGGCCACGGCCTGCTCCGGCGCCACCGGCAGCACGGCCAGCGGCGGCGGCAGCCAGTCGGGCAGCGCGAAGCCCAGCAAGTCGGCTGCCCCCAGGCTGGTCACCATTACTCCTGCGGACGGCAGCAAGCACGTGCAGCCCGGCCAGGGCATCACGGTCACGGCCGACCACGGCAAGCTCACGAACGTCTCGGTGCGGGCGGCCGGTGACCCGGTGAGCGGCACCATGAACGCGGCCCGCACCACCTGGCACAGCAAGTGGACACTGGCCGTCTCGAGCAGCTACACGGTCAGCGCCACCGCGGCCGAGCCGGGCGGCAAGCCGGTCACCACGACCAGCTCGTTCAGCACGCTCCGGCCGACCAGCACGGCCCAGGTCATGATCTTCGAGGGCTACCACAAGAGCTACGGCGTGGGCATGCCGATCATGCTGACGTTCAGCCACCCGGTTACCAACAAGGCGGCGGTCGAGCGGTCGCTCCAGCTCACCACGTCCAGGCCCGTCGTGGGGGCCTGGTCCTGGGACGGCGACTCGACGCTCAACTTCCGACCCAGGGAGTACTGGCCCGCGAACACCCAGGTCACCTTCACCGGGCACCTGGACGGCGTGCAGCTCGCGCCGGGCGTGTACGGCAATCACACGCTGACCCAGTCGTTCTCCATCGGGCGGTCGCTGATCGTGGTGGCGAGCACCGCGAGCCACCACATGAACCTGTACCGGAACGGCAAGCTCTACCGGCACTGGCCGATCAGCACCGGGCGACCGGGCGACAACACCCCGAACGGCACCTACCTCACCATCGACAAGGGCAACCCGGTGCTGATGAAGGGCCCCGGCTACAAGCTGGAGGTGCCGTGGTCGGTCCGGTTCACCTGGAGCGGTGACTACCTGCACGACGCTTACTGGTCGGTGGGCGAGCAGGGCTTCACCAACGTCAGCCACGGCTGCGTGAACATGGCCCCGGCCGACGCCCAGGCCTACTACAAGATGGAGTTCCCCGGCGATCCGGTGACGGTGACCGGCAGCCCGCGGGCCGGCCAGTGGGACAACGGCTGGACCGAGTGGTTCCTGGCCTGGCCGAAGTACCTCCGGGGCAGCGCCCTGCACGAGGCCGTCGAGGCAGGCCCGGGCGGCAGCAAGTTCGTCAGCCCGTCGGCGCTCCCGACGGTCACGGGCCGCGCCCCGCTCAGCCACCCCGACCCCAACAACTGGTCCGCCGCCTAGCCCGGCCGCGGGCGGCACCCGCCGCAGCAGGGTGAGAGGGCCGGAATGCGGGCGGGCCCCGACGTGTCTGAGACGTTGGGTTACTAAGCGGTAACGACACGGAGTCAGGTTATTCCCGACAGTTACGCATAGTGACTTAGGTCATAGATGGAAGATAGCCGCTGACCTGGTGGTTATACATCCGACCCTCGCCGGGGACCACGTCCTTGATTACGAAGGGCGATCGGCTCCCGCGCACTGCGGCCGCAGCGACAGCGCCCCCGCTGTCCGGCTGACGGCCCGCCCTGAACCCGCGACGCACGCACTGCGCGTGCGCGAGCACGCCTGCAAACGATTGGCGGCTCACTCCCCGGCTGGCCCCCACCCGCCGGGCGGCGAGGCAGACAGCAAAGGAGAACCTTGTTCCGCACCGCTCTGACCGACCTCGCTCATCGCGGCGTGCCCGGCCTGACCGGTTTCTTCACCGGCCGTGGCAAGTCCCTAGCGTTCACCGGCACGGCCCTGGCCGTCGCGGGTGCCGGCCTGGCCTCTGGCGTGGCCGCGACGGCTGCCCCGGCCGCCGCCTCGGCCGCCGCGGCGCCGCAGGCGACCGCCCCGGCTAGCCACGCCCAGCTGAGCGACGACCTCGGCGGCCAGTTC
>JBOHCO010000421.1:0-3612 GCA_050698895.1 Streptosporangiaceae bacterium | reverse complement strand
GAGATGACCAGCTCCAGCAGGCCCGGTGGCGGGCGGCCGGGCTGACCGCGCGGCGGCGGTCGGCCGGGTGGTGAGTTACTGGCCGGGGGCGGGTGGCCGCGGGGTGGTGGCTGGCCGAGGACCGGGGGGATCTGGGCGGCGGTGCCGGGGATCGGCGGCCAGGCAGACGGCGGGCCGGGGGCGAACGGGCCGTCGTCCTCGTCGTCGTCGTACCCGGCGTCGCCGTACTCGGGGCTCTGATGGCCGGGCGGGGCGTCGGACGGGTCCGGGTCGGACGGCACCGGCACGTCCGGCCGGGGGCCGCGATGGTCGTCTGCGACGTCGTCATCATCCCCGCTGTGGCCCGGGCCGCCGGGGCCGGCGCCCGGGTCGCCGTCGCCGAAGTCGGGGCCGGAAGAGTCGCCGGGGCCGGGACTGGCGCTGCGGCCGCTGTGGCCTGGGTCGCCGGACGAGCCGGCGTGGGAGTCGGCCGGGCCACCGCGACCGCGACCAAGACCGCCGGAACCACGGCCGCTGGGGCCGGGGCCACCGGAGGCTGGCCCGCCGTCGCCAGGCTTGCCAGGCGGGCCGGCGCCGGGCCCGGAACTGCCGGGGCCAGGGCTGCCAGGGCCGGGGCCGTCTGGGCGGCCGGCGTCGGGGTCAGGATCGGTCGGGCCGGCCGGGCCGGGATCGCCGGCCGGCGGCGGGACCAGCGGCAGCGTGCCCAGCAGCAGCCCGATCAGCGCCACCGCGCGCAGGTAATCCAGGCCGCCGCCCAGCCCGGCCGCCTTCATCGCCCGGGCGATCGCCGTCAGCCGCGCCATCGCCGCCGCCGCGTGCACCGACGGCAGCCGCGACCCCGCCAGCGTCGCGGTGTCCGCGTCCGGATCCGGGTACAAGCTCACCTTCGCATGCCGCTGCGCATCCTTACGGCGCTGCTCCGCGCCCTCCGGGTCAGCGGCGATCACCGCCCGGCGCAGCGCCACCCGCAACTGACCGCTGGTCTGCCCCCCCGCCCCAGGTAGCACCGCCGACTCGACCGCGCGGGCGGTGTCATCATCCAGCGGGCCCGTCGCCTCAGCAATCAGCCGCGCCCGGTACAAGTCGATGATCCCCGCCGACAGCGCCGCGAGCGTCGCCGCGAGCCGCCACCGCAGCGTGACGGCCAGGCTGGTCCAGGCCATCGCGGCCGGGTGGGACATCACCAGCTCCAGGCCCACCTCAGACCCCGCCGCCGGAGTCACCTGATCAGGGCGGCCATCGGGATCCACGCGGACATGGTCATCGCGGGCCGCGGTGCGCGACGCCATCTCCGCCACCGCGGCCAGCTCCCCGGCCTGCGCCCACGCCGCCAGCCGCCGGAACGCCGACGCGACACCCGGCAGGTCCCACTCCGACAGCGCACCCGGGTCGGTCCCGGACAGGCACGCCGCCAGCGCCGGACCCGGCGGCAGCTGATCCGCCAGCACCCCGGTCACATCCCGCGCCGGCACCCCCGCCTCCGCCGCCGCCGCCATCACGGCAGCCTCCTCAGCAGCGGCCCGCTCGTCACCAGGCTCACCCAGCTGGGCCGCGCCGACCGCGGCCAGCAGCGGGGCGAGGTCGAGTTCATGCGACCACGCCAGCCCCTCGTGACGGCGGGAGCCGTGATCGGTGCTGGCGGGAGCGGGCACCTCGATCACCTCCTGCGCGTCACGGCGGCTTTGCCGTCTTCGATAACAGTAGCTGCCGCCTCTGACATTCTCGGCTCTTGAACGAACACGTGAACGAATAATCTTGCCCGGCGCTGGACCCGGAGAAGTCCGGCATGTGACGATCCCCCGGTGAGCGCGCAGCAGCAGTCCACGCCTTCCACGCCTTCCACGCCAGAGATCATCAGCCTCAGCACGGTGCCCGGCTGCATCGTGTTCGACCTGCCCGGGGCGGCCGTCGCGGCCGGGGGGACCCGGCTGGCTCCGGACGTCACCGCAGCCGAGGTGGGCCTGCTGGCCCGGGCCATGACCTACAAGTTCGCCGCACTCGGCGCTCAGGTCGGCGGGGCCAAGGCGGGCGTCGTCGGGGATCCGGCGGACCGGCCGGCGCGGGCCGAGCAGATGGCCAGGTACTGCGCGGAGATCCGGCCGCTGACAGATAGCGGCCGGTTCCTCACCGGCCCGGACATGGGCACCTTCGAGGAGGACTTCGCGCCACTGCGCGCGCGCCAGGCCGCCCCAGCCGCGATCGGCGCGGTGGTCGACGGCGTGCCGTTCGAGGACGTCCTGACGGGTTACGGCGTGGCGGTGGCCGCGCAGACCGCGCTGGGCGGCGACTGGCCGGGCCGGTCGGTGGCCATCGAGGGCTTCGGCAAGGTCGGCGGCGGCGTGGCGGCCGAGGTGGCCCGCCGCGGCGGCCGGGTCGTCGCGGTGTCCACGGTCCGCGGCTGCCTGGCCGACCCGGCCGGGCTCGACACTGGCCGGCTGCTCGCGCTGCGCCGCGAGCATGGCGACGCCTGCGTCGAGCACTACGGCCGGCCCGTCGCACCGCCGCCGGCGCTGTTCACGACCGAGGCCGACGTGCTGGTGCCCGGCACCCGGCCCGGCGCCATCAGCCGGGCCGTGGCCCGAGCCCTGCCCGCCAGCGTCAGGGTCGTGGCCCCGGCGGCGAACGTCCCCTACACCAGGGCCGGGGCCGAGGTCCTGCAGCAGCGGGGCATCGCGGCCCTGCCCGACTTCGTGTGCAACGCGGGTGCGGTGATCGGCTACCGCTCGGCTCCGGACGACACGCCCAGGCAGGTGCTGGCGGCGGCCGGGGCGACGATCGCCGATCTCATCGGCGAAGCGCTGAGCCATCCCGGCGGCCCGCTGGCCGGGGCCTGCGAGCAGGCCGCCGGGTTCCTGCGCGGCTGGTGGGGTCCCCCGCCCGACGCTCCGTTCGCCGGCTAGGTCAGCTCAGGCCCGCCTGCCACCGCCGACCGTTCCAGCGCACCACCAGCGGCTGCGTCACCGCACGGTCATTGCAGGACCTGATGCAGGTCTCGCCGACCACCCAGGCGCTTTGGCGGGACAGCGTGCTGACCCCGAACAGGCTGTGCTCATGCTGGCCCAGACTCGGGCCCGCCACCCGCGTCCGGACCGCCTCGCTGTTGCGGGTGAGATAGACGCCCACCGCCCAGGCGTCCCTGGCCGAGGCCGCGCTGACCGAGAGCAGGACCTGCTGGCCGGTCACGTTCGGGCTCGGCACCCGCGACCACCGGCGGCCGTTCCAGTGCAGGATCATGGCGCGCGGATCATCGCCATTGCCGCGCTCGAAGTAGCCCACGGCCCAGGCGTCACGAGGCGACGCCACGGCCACCCCGCTCAGTACGTTCAGGCCATTGTTGGTGCTGCCGCCCGGGTTCGGGCTGGGCACGCGGGACCACCGAGTGCCGTTCCAGCGGACGATCAGGATCCGGACGGCGTCGCCGTTGCGGGTCGCATATGCGCCGACCGCCCAGGCTGTTCCGGCCGAGATCGCGCTGACCGAACTCGGGACCTGCTCCCTGGTCAGATCCGGGCTCGGCACCCGCGACCAGCGGCGCCCGTTCCAGTGCTCGATCAGCGTGCTCGACGCAGCGCTCAGCGGCCCGGGGCGGGTGTAGCCGACGGCCCAGCCATC
>JBOHCO010000420.1:0-2215 GCA_050698895.1 Streptosporangiaceae bacterium | reverse complement strand
CGGCCCGTCTCGTTCAGGTCGCTGACCGGGAAGCGCCCGGTCCAGTCCCGCTCGTAGTGCTCGGCCGGGAAGTCCGCCGGGCTCGAGCCCGTGGCCAGCGCCTCGCGGACGCTGGCCGCGTAGCGCTCGTTGCGCGGGCACCAGGGCGCGGCCGGGATGTACATGACGTTGCCCCAGCCCGGCTGGCTCGTGACCGGCGCGACGCTGTGGATCATGTCGCAGTGCCACCACACCGAGTCGCCCGCCCGCACGTCCGGGATACCGGTCAGCGCGGGCCGCAGCAGCGAGTGCCACTGGTCGCTGACCGGGAAGGCCCGGTTGAGCGTGACCCCGCACATGTCGTCGTCCGGCACGTCCGCCAGCAGCGGGCGCAGCATCAGGTAGGCCATCGCGCCCGGGATCGGGACCGTGTGCAGGACACCCTGGTCATGGGCCATGTCCGACAGCGCGGTCCAGCCCTGGAACGTGCGGAAGGCCGAGCACATCGTCGTGCCCGGGTACTGCGCGGCCGCCGTCCGGTGCGCCGCGTCCCACGGGTCGTACTGCTCCACGCTGCCGTCGAACAGGTGCCGGAACGCGTTCTGGTAGGCCCGGGTCATCCACAGGTCCAGCGAGCCCGGGTCGAGGTGGGTGCCGAGGCCGCCCGAGGCCGTGCCCGGCGGCCGGCGCCGAATCCGGTCCGGATACAGCGAATCGCGCTCCGGGTCGAACCACCGCACGCCGCCGGAGTCGTGTTTCCACAGGCTGTTGAGAAAGGCCTGAACCCGGGCCATCCGGTCGCTCTGCCGGGCCTGCATCTGGGCCGCGGACCAGTAGATCGGGTAGATCTCGGGCGTCGAGTCCACGCTGGCGAAGAAGTCGTCACCCGGCCCGCGGTAGCTGGCGAAGAACCCGTTCTCGTCCACGTAATGCACGATGTCCCGGTCCCAGCCCAGAGCCTGGTCCCGCTCGAAGTGCCCGCGCACGACCAGGCAGCCCCGCCGCTGCAGCAGTCCCCGCGCCGCCGCCGACACCGTCCCCGCCGCGATGTCGGCGTAGCTGATCACCGGCCAGACCGCCTCGCCCCGCTCCCTGGCCGCGGCGATCTCCTCCACCTCGGCCCCGACCTGGCGCTCCACCACCCCGACGACCTGCTCGACGGTGCGCCCCGAGGCTGCGATGCGCGCCCGCAGGGCCGTCTTGATCTGGCTGATCGCGTCCGGCAGGTCCGGCGGCGGCTGCTCCCAGTGGGGCAGCGCGGGCTGCGCCGCGGGTTCGGCTAGCGAGCGGGCGGACATGGCGGTCCTCCTTCTGGGCAGGCCTCCTTACTTAGAAGAACCGTAAGCCACCGGATCCTTCTAGGCAAGACTCCTGACTAGAATCGGGCTGTGGATCCCGCCAAGCCCTCGCTGCAGCTCCTGCGCTCGCTCACCGACCAGCACGTGCTGGGCGCCCTCATGCGCCAGCGCCGGCTGACCCGGGCCGAGCTGGCCGCCGAGACCGGGATCTCCAAGCCCACCGTCGGCGAGAGCGTGCGCCGGCTGACCGAGGCCGGGCTGGTGGTCGACACCGGCCAGCGCACCGCCGGCGGCCGCGGGCGCGGCCGGGTCGGCTCGTACTACGCGCTGGCCGGGGACCTCGGCCTGGCCCTGGCGGTCAGCATCGCGCCCGAGGGCATCGTGGCCGAGTGCGTCAGCGCCCACGGCGACACCGTATCCCGTGCCACCGAGGACATCACGCGGCCCGCCCGCCCCGAGCACGTCGTCCCTGCCCTGCGCGCTGCCGTCGCCGGGGCGGTCAGCCGCACCCCGGACCCGGCCGCGCGCCTGGCCGTGGTCAGTGCCGCCGACCCCGTGGACCGGGCCAGCGGCCGGCTCATCCAGCTGCCCGACGCGCCGTTCCTGCTCGGCGAGCTCGACCCGGTCGAGGTCCTCGCCCCGCTGGTCGACGGCCCGGTCACCGTCGACAACGACGTCAACTGGGCCGCCCGGGCCGAGGCCAGCCGGTCCGGCGCCACGCTGGCCGACTTCGCCTACCTGTTCCTCGGCGAGGGCCTCGGCTGCGCCGTCGTCAGCGACGGCCAGGTCAGCCGCGGCCACGCCGGGCTCGCCGGCGAGGTGTCCCACCTCATCACGACCGGCCCCCGCGGCCAGGCCCGGCCGTTCATCGAGATCTTCGGCGAGCTGGGCCTGCGCCAGCCCCGGTACACTGCGATCGACGTCCCCCGCCTCCTCGC
>JBOHCO010000419.1:0-7444 GCA_050698895.1 Streptosporangiaceae bacterium | reverse complement strand
GTCCTCGCACAGCTCGACGGCGTCCACCGGCGGCACCGCGCGATCGTAGACGTCCCCGGCGACCAGGACCGCGTCTACCTTCTCGGCGCGGGCCACGTCCACCAGGTGATCCAGGAAAGCCGACTGCGCAGCCCGCAGATCCGCGCGGTGCAGCGACCGGCCGAGGTGCCAGTCCGAGGTGTGCAGCAGTCGCATGGCCCGGACCCTAGCCCAGGGCACCGACATTACGCCGGGGTACGCGCAAGCCAGCTGTCGATCTCGGCCTTCCACCTCCGCTTGTCCGCCTCGGGCGCGAAGCACGCGTCGAACGAGTTCCGGGCCAGCGCGGCGAGCCGCGCGTCGTCGTAGCCGAACGCGGCGCGCAGCGCGGCCAGGTTATCGTCCACGTAGCCGCCGAAGTAAGCGGGGTCGTCGCTGTTCACGGTGGCGAGCAGGCCCGCCTCCAGCATGCCGGGCAGCATGTGGTCGCCGAGGGTGCCGACCACCCGCAGCGCCACGTTGGACAGCGGGCAGACGGTCAGCGGGATCTGCTCGGCGCGAAGCCTGGCGACCAGTTCGGGATCCTCCATCGACCGGACCCCGTGGTCGATCCGCTCCACGTGCAGGTCGTCGAGCGCCTCGCGCACGTAGTCCGGGCCGCCTTCCTCGCCGGCGTGGGCCACCAGCCGCAGCCCTTCGGCTGCCGCCAGCCGGTAAACTTTGGTGAACAGCGCGGGCGGATAGCCCCCCTCGGCGGAGTCGAGCCCGACGCCGATGAACGTATCCCGGAACGGCAGGCAGGCGCGGAGCACCGCGTCGGCGGCGTCCGCGCCCAGGTCGCGCAGGAAGCACACGATCAGGTCGGCGGAGATCCCGTGGTCCCGGGCACCATCGGCGAGCGCGGCGGTGAGCCCGCCGAACACTTCCTCCAGCGGCACGCCGTTGGCCAGGTGCGTCTGCGGGTCGAAGAAGATCTCCGCCCGCCGCACCCCGGCCGCGGCGGCCCGGGTGAGGTAGGCGCTGGCCAGATCGTAGAAGTCCGCCTCGATCTTCAGCACTCGCAAGTTGGCGTAGTACAGGCTGAGGAAGGACTGCAGGTCGCCGAAGTGGTACTGGGCCCGTAGCTCGGCCGCGTCCATGATCGGCATCGGAGTACCGTTACGCGCCGCGAGCTTGACCAGCAGCTCGGGTTCCAGCGTGCCCTCGATGTGAACGTGCAGCTCAGCGACTGGAAGCATGCGACCCCTCCCCCGGCCGGTCGCGGTCAGTCGCCGGAGCGGATGTCGGTGTCGTCGTCCTCGACCACGTGGATCGCGGCTTCCTCCGCGCTGGCGGCCCCGCCGTCGATGCCGACGTCGGTGGCCACGAGGTCCTCCTCGTCGTCGGAATGGGCCCCCTCGTCCTCGGCCACCAGCCGGCCCGCCCGCGGGTCGGGGCCGTCGTCGAGCAGCAGGCCGTCGAGGTACTCGTCGGCTTCGTCGGCGTCCTCGCGGTCTTCGGGCAGCTCGTCGTCCAGATCGAGGGCGGTATCGGGCTCCTCCTCGCCGAGCAGCTCGTCGAGCGACTCCTGCTCGCCGCCGTCCGAGCCGGACCTGATAACGGCCGACCAGCGCTCCGGCGGCGCGACACCCCGGTCGAGGGGATCGTTCCCGGGTTCACCCGGCTCACCCGTCAGGGAGTCGGCGGGCTCCTGGACCGAGTAGTCGTCGAGATCAGCGGATTCGTGGCGTGTCTCGTCAGGCACCGTCTGCTCCTTTTCTGGCTCGGCGATGAAATCGCGCTCGTTGTCTCGTCTTACCATGCGGCGGCTCCGCCGGTGCGCCGAGCTATTTGGTTCGCCGGGCTCGCCGGGTTGCCGGTAAGTTCGTGGTGCGGGGCCGCGAGTGGATTTTACGGGGCGTTACGGGAGGATGGATGTCACAGGTCAACGGGTTCGGCGAGCAGCCAGCGATCCTCGTCGAGGGCTTGACCAAATCGTTCGGCGAGGTGCGCGCGCTGCGCGGTATCGACCTGTCGGTGCCGCGCGGGACGGTGCTCGGAGTGCTCGGTCCCAACGGCGCCGGGAAGACCACGGCGGTGCGGATCCTGGTCACGCTGCTGCAGCCCGACGGCGGGCGGGCGCTGGTCGAGGGCCGTGACGTGGTGCGCGAGCCGGCCGCGGTCCGCCGGTCCATCGGGCTGGCCGGCCAGTCGGCCGCCATCCAGGAGGAGCTCACCGGCCGGGAGAACCTGGAGATCATCGGGCGGCTGTACCACCTGAGCTGGCCGCATGCGCGCAGCCGCGCCATCGAGCTGCTGGAGCAGTTCGGCCTGAGCGACGCGGCCGACCGGGCGTCCAAGACCTACTCCGGTGGCATGCAGCGGCGCCTCGACCTGGCCGCCAGCCTGGTCGGCCGGCCGAAGGTGCTGTTCCTCGACGAGCCCACCAGTGGCCTGGACCCGCGGTCGAGGCTGGGAATGTGGGACATCATCCGGTCGCTGGTCGCCGACGGGACCACGCTGCTACTGACCACCCAGTACCTGGACGAGGCCGACGAGCTGGCCGACCAGATCGTGGTCATCGACCACGGCCTGGTCGTGGCGGACGGGACGCCGGCCGAGCTGAAGGCCAGGACCGGAGGCCAGACGCTGGTGGTACGAGCGGCCGACCGCGCGCACGCCGAGCCGGTCGCGGCCGTGGTGGCCGAGATCACCGGCGTGCGGCCCGACGTGCACGGCGACACCGGCCTGGTACTGGCCGCGGCGGGCGACCCGGCCATGCTGTCGGCGCTGGTCCGGCGACTGGACGAGGCCGGCATCGTGGCCGCCGAGCTCGGGCTGCGGCTGCCCAGCCTGGACGAGGTCTTCCTGACCCTGACCGGGCACCCGGCGCAGGACACCGGCACCGACTCTGACGACGACCAGACCCCGGGGAGGGCGGCATGAGCACCCCAGTAGCCGAAGCTATCGACACCACCATCCCGGCCCGGCCGGCGCCGCGCACGGCCCGGCCGCTGCGCCGCCGGACCAGTGTCCGGCAGACCATCGAGAACGGCCTCACGCTGGCGTGGCGCAGCGTCATGCAGCTCAAGCACTCGCCCGAGAAGCTGATGGACGTCACCCTGATGCCCATCGTGTTCCTGGTCCTGTTCCTGTACGTGTTCGGCGGCGTGGTGTCCGGCAGCACGAACGCCTACCTGGAGATTCTGCTGCCGGGCCTGTTCGCGCAGATGGCCACGTTCGCGGCCATGGGCCTGGGCACGGCGCTGTGCGAGGACATCCACAAGGGGGTGTTCGACCGGTTCCGCAGCCTGCCGGCCGCCCGGTCGGCGCCGCTGCTCGGCGCGGTGCTGGGCGACGCCGTCCGGTTCTTCGTGGTCATGGCCGTGCTGACCGGGTTCGGCTCGGCGCTGGGCTTCCGCTTCCACGCCAGCGTGCCGAGCATCCTGGCCGCCTACGCGCTGAGCTACGCGTTCTACTTCGGGGTGTGCTGGATCTCGGTGCTGGTCGGCCTGGTCGCGCCCTCGCCGCAGACGGTGCAGGGCATCTCGTTCCTGTGGACCATGCCGCTGGTGTTCGGCAGCAGCGTGCTGCTGGCCAACACGGCCAGCATGCCCGGCTGGCTCCAGGCCTGGGTCAAGGTCAACCCGGTGACCGACCTGGCCGACTCGGTGCGCGCGCTGACCATCGGCGGCCCGGTCGGCATGCACATCTGGTTCACGCTGGCCTGGGCGGCCGGGATCGTGCTGGTCACCTTCCCGCTGGCCATGCGGATGTACGCCCGCAAGCTGTAGCCGCGGGGCCGCCGGCCAGGGCGGCGGGGCTTATGGGACGACGGCCAGCGCCTCGTCCCGGCCCTGCGCCCGGCCGCGCGCGTAGGCCGCCACCAGGTCCTCCTCGCTCAGCGCCTCGGCCAGCGCCGACCTGGCCCTGGCCACCTCGAGGCTGAAATCGTTGCTGTACCCGCGCAGCGTGGCGGCCAGGCCCAGCAGTTGCGCGGCCCTCTCCGCCTCGCTGCGGGCGGAGAGGGCCGCGGTCCCCTCAAACCCCTCGGCCCTGGCCGCCTCCCCCCGCGCCGCGGCCAGCGCGGCGATGCCCTCGACGGCGCCGGCCAGCGCCGAGTTCGGGGTCATCGGCATCAGCCCCGGCCCGGTCAGCACGCCCATGGCCCTGGCGTGCCAGTCCGCCGCGCCGGCCAGGTCACCCTGCTGCTCGGCCAGGCTCCCCGACGCGGTGTAGACCGTGGCCGCCGCGCCCTGCATGCCAGGGCTCGCGGCCCGCGGCTGCACCGCCTCCAGCGCGCGGGCCAGCAGACGGCCCGCCGCGGCCAGGTCGCCCTCGCGGCGGGCCAGTTCGCATAGCTCCACGTAGGCCGCGGCTTCGTCGTCGTGCTCGCCGATCCGCCCGGCCAGACTGGCCGCGTGCTCCAGGTCGGCGCGAGCCCCGGCCAGGTCGCCGGTCCGCATCCGGGCCCGGGCCAGCGGAACGCGCAGCATCTCGCCGAGGTTCATGGCCAGGCCCTCGGCCGCGTAGCCGCGGGCCTGCTCCAGCAGGCGCACCGCCTCGGCCGGCGTGGCCCTGGCGATCGCCACCTCGGCCAGCCCGCTCAGGCACATGATCAGGCCCATCCGGTCGCCGATCTCGACGAACACCGTCCGGCCCACCGCCAGCAGGTCGGCAGCCAGGTCGATGTGCCCCTCGTTCAGCTCCAGCTGGCCGCCGAGCATCCGCGCTGCCCCGCGCAGCCAGGGGTCCCGGTGCTCCGTCATCTCGGCCAGGGCGCGCCGCGCGCCGTCCAGGTCCCCGGTGAGCGCCGGCGCCATCGACCGCCCCACCGCGAGCACCGGGTGGCTGCTGCCCTCGGTCAGCGGCAGCAGGCAGTCCAGCATCTCCTGCAGCGAGTCCTGCATCGAGCTGGCCTCGGCGAACTCGTGCGACTTCTCGCTCGGCATGAACGTCAGCATCCGGCACAGCGCATAGGCGTCGCGCAGCCCCGGCGGCGGGGTATCCCCGGCGATCGCGCTGATCGCCGTCGCCCACTCGCGCGCCTCGGCGTCGTAGTCGCGCATCATCCAGAAGAACACCAGCGCGCCGACCAGGCGCAGCGCCACCCGAACGTCGCCCGAATCGATAGCGAACCGCAGGGCCGCCGCGGAGTTGTCGTGCTCCGCGCTGAGCCGGTTCAGCCACAGCACCTGGTCGCGGGCCCGCAGCTCCGGCTCGGCCCGCTCGGCCAGGGCCACGAAGTACCCTGCGTGGGCGGCCCGCGCGGCGTCCTCCTCGCCCGCCGCGGTCAGCCGGTCCGCCGCGTACGCGCGCACCGTCTCCAGCAGGTGGTAGCGCACCTCCTGCTCACCCGTCGCGGTGACCAGCGACTTGTCCACCAGCGCCGCGACGATGTCCACGACCGGGCCGCGGTCCCCGTCCAGCGCGCAGACCGCCTCCGCGCTCTCCGGCGTCGCGCCGCCGCGGAACACCGACAGCCGGCGCAGCGCCACCCGCTCCGGCTCCTCCAGCAGCTCCCAGCTCCAGTCCACGATCGCGCGCAGCGTCTGGTGCCGCGGCAGCGCGGTCCGGCTGCCCATCGACAGCAGCCCGAACCGGTCATCCAGCCGGTCGGCCACCTGGGCCGGGGTCAGTGCCCGCAGCCGGGCCGCGGCCAGCTCGATGGCCAGCGGGATGCCGTCCAGCGCCCGGCAGATCCGGACCACCGGGCCGGCCGTGGCGTGGTCCACGGTGAAGCCCGGCCGCACCGCGGAGGCCCGGTCGGTGAACAGCGCCACCGCCGCGAACCGCGCCGCGTCCTCCGCGCCGGACTCCTCCGGCGGCAGCTCCAGCGACGGCACCGGGCACAGCGTCTCCCCGGTGATGCCCAGCGGCTCCCGGCTGGTGGCCAGGATCCGCACCGCCGGCGCCCGGCTCAGCACCTGGCCCGCCCGCCGGGCCACCGCGTCGACCAGATGCTCGCAGTTGTCCAGCACCAGCAGCAGCTCCCGGCGGGCCAGCACGTCGGCCAGCCGCTCGGCCGGGGCGAGCGCGGCCAGCCGGGCCGCCTCGGCCGGGTCCAGCCAGCCCGCGTCCTGCACCCCGATCGCGGTCAGCACCGCCTGGGGCACGTCCAGCGCGTCGCGAACCGGCGCCAGCGGCACGAACCAGACCCCGTCGGCCAGCTCCCCGGCCAGCCGGCCCGAGGCCTCCACCGACAGCCGGGTCTTCCCGGCGCCGCCCGGCCCGGTCAGCGTGACCAGGCGCGACTCGCCCAGCAGCTTGCCCAGGCGGCCCATCTCCTCCTCGCGCCCCACGAAGCTCGTCAGCTGGGCGGGCAGGTTGGACCGGTCCGGGACGAGAGACGAGGGCTGGCCAGGCCCGCTCAGCCCGGCCCGCGACAGGGTCCCAGCCGGCGACAGGGTCCCAGCCGGCGGCAGGGTCCCGGCCGGCGACAGGGTCCCGGCCGGCGACGTCCCGGTCTGCGGCTGCGCCCAGCCCGCCCAGCCCCGCCCCTGGCCGTTGCCCGGTCCGGCGGGCGGCGGCTGCTCGCCACGCAGGATGGCCAGGTGCACTGCGGCCAGGTCCGCCGACGGGTCCACGCCCAGCTGGTCGGCCAGCTCCCGGCGGGTGTCCTCGTAGGCGGCCAGCGCGTCCGCCTGGCGGCCCGCGGCCTGGAGCGCGCGCATGAGCTGGCCGCGCAGCCGCTCCCGCAGCGGGTGCGCCGCGGCCAGCTCCTGCAGCTCGGGCACCAGCCCGGCGCCGCGGCCCAGGGCCAGATCGGCCTCGACCCGGTCCTCCAGGGCGGCTAGCCGGAGCTCGGACAGCCGGGTGATCGGCGCCGCGGCGAACGGCGCGTCGGCCACGTCGGCCAGCGCCGGTCCGCGCCACAGGCCCAGCGCCTGGGTGAGCAGCGCCGCCCCGGCGACGTGGTCGCCGTCGGCCAGCACCGTCCTGGCCCGCCCGACCAGCTGCTCGAAGGCGCGCGCGTCCACCTGGCCGGGGTCCGCCGTCAGCCGGTAGCCCGCCGGGCCGTGCTCGATGGCGTCGCGGCCCAGCGCCCCGCGCAGCCGAGACACCAGCGCCTGGACCGCGTTCGCCGCGTCAGCGGGGGCGTCGTCCGCCCACAGGTCGTCGGCCAGCCGCTCCACCGATATCGGTCGCCCGTCCCCGATCGCCAGCCGGATCAGCAGGCTGCGCAGCCGGGCCCCGCCGACCGGCACGAGGGCCCCGGCGTCGTCGCGGACCTCCAACGGGCCCAGCACCCCGATCCGCACAAACACCTCCCGCGCCCCGCCTGCCTGGCCTGGCTTCTCCCGACCATTGTCGCGGATGAGCCCGGTGCCGTGCCCACGCCCAGAATGCGCGCGAAGAGGCCGCGCGTCCCCGCGGCCCCTGGCGCGGGGTGGCTGCTGACCGTGCGCCACGATGCCCGGGCTCGGGCAAAGGCCTCGGCCACCAGTTCCTGCGCCGTGTCCTGGTCGCCGACGCTGACCAGGAC
>JBOHCO010000418.1:0-2485 GCA_050698895.1 Streptosporangiaceae bacterium | reverse complement strand
AGAGCAGCCATGAGCGTGCGGCACGCGCTGCTGGCGCTGCTCAGCGAGGGACCGAAGTACGGGCTGCGGCTGCGCGAGGAGTTCGAGGCGGGCACCGGCGAGGTCTGGCCGCTGAACATCGGGCAGGTGTACACGACGCTGCAGCGGCTGGAGCGCGACGGCCTGATCGAGTCCGAGGACGACGACGAGCGGGACAGCCCGCAGAAGCGGTTCCGGATCACCGCCGAAGGTGAACGTCACCTGGCCGCCTGGCTGCGGACCCCGCCGGACATGTCGTCGCCGCCGCGCGACGAGCTGGTGATCAAGGTGCTGGTGGCGGTGCGCGTGCCGGGCACCGACGTGCCCGAGGTGATCCAGGCGCACCGCCGTTACCTGGTGGAGCTCATGCAGCAGTGGACCCGGATCAAGGAAGCCGGCGCCGACCGTGACCTCGCGCTGGGGCTGGCCGTGGACGCGGAGCTGTTCCGGCTGGACGCGGTGGTCCGCTGGCTGGATGCCGCGGACGGCCGGATCAGGCGCGCCGCGGCCGAGCCGCCCGCTCCCGTGCGGGACAACCTGCCCAGGCTCAGGAACAAGATAGGGGTGACGCCATGAGCATGCTGGAACTGCGCCAGGTGTCCAAGGTGTACGGCCAGGGTGCCGCCGAGGTGCGCGCGCTGCGCGACGTCAGCCTTGAAGTCGACTCCGGGACGATGGTGGCGGTGATGGGGCCGAGCGGGTCAGGCAAGTCAACGCTGCTGACCATCGCCGGCAGCCTGGAGCAGCCGACCAGCGGGCAGGCCCTCGTCGCGGGGCAGGACCTGGCCACGATGTCGCGTAACGACAAGGCGCGGCTGCGCCGCCAGGCGATCGGCTACGTGTTCCAGGACTTCAACCTGCTCCCGGGCCTGACCGCCGCGGAGAACGTCGCGCTGCCGCTGGAACTGGACGGCATCAGCGCACGGAAGGCGCGGGATGCCGGGCTGCGCGCACTGGACGCCCTCGGCCTGGCCGACCGCGCGTCAAGCTACCCGGACCAGCTGTCCGGCGGCGAGCGGCAGCGGGTCGCGATCGCCCGGGCGGTGGTCGGCGACCGGCACCTGCTGCTGGCCGACGAGCCGTCCGGCGCGCTGGACTCGGCCAGCAGCGAGGCGGTGATGCGCATGATCCACACCGCCTGCAAGCAAGGCGTCGCCGCCGTCGTCGTGACGCACGACGCGCAGCTCGCCGCGTGGGCGGACCGGGTGGTGTTCATCCGGGACGGCCGCATCGTCGACCAGACGGTGCCCGCGCCGGGCCCGGAGTCCCTGCTCGGGCAGGACCGGTGAGCACCCTGACCCGCCCGCGCGCGGGGACCGGGAACGGCGGCATCCCCGCCCGCCGCGCGGTGTTCCGCTGGGGCTGGCGGCTGTTCCGCCGCGAGTGGCGCCAGCAGCTGCTCGTGCTCGGCCTGCTCACCGTCGCCGTCGCGGCCACGGTCTGGGGCGCCGGCGTCGTCACGAACTCGGTGCTGGCCAACCCCAACTCGCCCACGTACGGCAATGCTCCCGCGAAAGCCACGCTGTCCGGCAGCGATCCGGCCCTGGCCGCCGACATCGCCAGCATTCAGCACCGCTGGGGCCCGGCCGATGTCATCGAGAACCAGGCACTCGCCGCCGGCACCACCCAGTCGGTGCACCTGCGGGCCGAAAGTCCGCACGGGCGCTTCAACGCTCCGCTGCTCGGCCTGGCCAGCGGCGCGTACCCGGACGGCCCCGGCCAGGTCGCGCTGACCAGCCAGCTGGCGGCCCTGTACGGGGCGCACGCGGGCGGCAGCTGGCGGGCGGCTGGCCGGACCTGGCGGGTGACCGGCATCGTGCAGGACCCGAGCAACCTGGCGGACGAGTTCGCGCTCGTCGCGCCGGGCCAGGTCAGCCACCCGAGCCAGGTCATCATGCTGCTCGGCCCGGCCGCGGCGCAGCTGGCGGCCAGTCGCGGCGACACAACGCTGCCCGGCCTGCCCGCGGCGGCACTGACCGTTCCCAACGAGCACGCGGGCGGACTCCCGCAGGCCACGCTCATCCTGGTGGTGGAGGCACTCGGCCTGGCGTTCATCGGCCTGGTGTCGGTGGCCAGCTTCTCGGTGATGGCCCAGCGCAGGCTCCGTGCCCTGGGCATGCTCAGCGCGATCGGCGCGACCGAGCGGAATCTTCGCCTGGTCATGATCGTCAACGGCCTGGTCGTCGGCGTGGTCGCCGCTCTGGCCGGGGCGGTGATCGGCCTGGCCGCCTGGTTCGCCTATGCGCCGACGCTGCAGCAGGCGGTCGGCCACGCGGTCGATGCAGCCAACCTGCCGTGGTGGGCGATCGTCGTCGCGGTCGTGTTCGCGATCGCGACGTCGCTGCTGGCCTCCCGCCGTCCGGCTAAGGCGATGGCGGCGGTGCCGGTGGTGGCCGCGCTGTCCGGCCGCCCCGCGCCGCCGAGCGCGGTGCACCGCTCCGCCGTGCCGGGTGCCATCGCGTTCGCG
>JBOHCO010000417.1:0-1336 GCA_050698895.1 Streptosporangiaceae bacterium | reverse complement strand
TGCTGATCACGTTCCTGGCCGCGGCGTCGGGCATCATGGCGGTGCTGCTGCTGGGGCTGCACGGGGGGCCGGTGCTGACGCCGCGGGTCAGCCTGTACCAGTTCCTGGGCTACTGCCTGCTGGCGGTAGCGGCGATCCTGGCCCTGCGGGTGCTGGTCCAGGTCTTCCGCCCGGCTCGCTCCTAGTTCAATCAGGCTGGGCTACATTCTGGACGAGTTCCCAGATGCAACCGCCGGCATCGGCGAACAGGGCCGTGCGCTTTCCCCATGGCCGGTCGGCCGGGCCGCTGAGCAGGGGCACGGCGTGCGCGGCCAGCACGGCCGCAGCCGCATCGACGTCGCACAGATCCGGGTCCATGAAATTGGTGATGCGGAATCGCGAGCCGGCCAGGCCGTCGGCGACCAGGGCCGGCCCGATGAGCTCGCGCGCGCCCGGCATGTCGAGCAGGGTGACGCTCATGTTCTGGAATCGGAACGATGCGGAGTTCTGGTCGGCCGCCTCGACGGGCAACCCGAAGACCTCCTGGTAGAACGCCGTTGCGCCGCTCAGGTCGGCGACGAACAAGGTGAGGTGGTCGATTTTCCTCTCGGCCTTCTCCCACGCGCTGAGATCCCCGCCCGCCGCTGCGGCGCCCGCCGGGGCCAGCTGCTGAGACACCTCCCATAGGTGACCGGCCGGATCGGCGAAGCGGGCCGTGCGCTGACCGCGCGGCCGGTCCGCAGGCCCGCTGATCAGCTCGACCCCGCGCGCGGCCAGGCCCGCGCACACCGCATCGACGTCGCCCACGACGATCGTCATCTGCAGCCCTGATCCGGCCTGGCTGCTGGCAACCGTGGCGGGCGCGATCTGATCCTGCGCATCGCCGCAGTCGAGCAGGATGACCAGTGTCTCGCCGAACCGGAAGTCGTAGTCGTGACGGTCTGGCCCGAGCCCGAAGACGTCACGGTAAAACGACTTTGACCGCTCGATGTCCTCAGTGAACAAGATGATCACGTCGACATACTTCTCCCAGCTGGTCATCTCCGCGCCTGGGCGGCGACGGCGTCGGCGATGGTGGCCCACAGGTGCTCCGGGATCTCGTGGCCCATGGCGGGATAGATCTCCAGGCGGGCGCCGGGCAGGCGGCGGGCCATGGCCCGGGCGCCGGACACCCGGGCCAGGGGGTCGTCGGCGCCGTGCAGGATCAGCACGGGCGCGGTGACCTCGCCCAGCCGCCGGTACAGGTGGATCGAGGCCCGGCCGGCGGCCAGGTGGCGCTGGGTGGTGCCCCGGTCCCGTGGTGCGCGGGCGTGGCTGATCTCGGCCGCGGACCGGGCCCAGGCCTCGTCAAAGGGGT
>JBOHCO010000416.1:0-4144 GCA_050698895.1 Streptosporangiaceae bacterium | reverse complement strand
CCGTCCGACGTCAGCCGGGCCGTCCAGCCCCCGCACGCGAACCCGCCGTCCGGGGCCGGGCTCACCTCCGGCTGGCCGGTCAGCAGGCCGCCCAGGTCGCGGGCCAGGTAGGTGGGCCGCTGCCGCGGCGGGGCCAGCACCGCGTCGGCCGGGGTGCTGACCCCGGTCAGCACCAGCAGGCTGTCGGCCCCGTTGCGCACCCCGCCCTCGATGTCGGTGTCCAGCCGGTCGCCCACCACCAGCGGCCGGGCCGCCCCGGTGCGCTGCACCGCCTCGGCGTGCAGCGGCGGCTCGGGCTTGCCCGCCACCTCCGGCTGCTGCCCGGTCGCCACGACCAGCACCTGGACCAGCGAGCCGTTGCCCGGCTGCAGGCCGCGCTGGGTGGGCAGGGTCGGGTCCACGTTGGTCGCCACGTAGCTGGCCCCGGCCCGCAGGGCCAGGGCCGCCTCGGTCAGCAGGCCGTAGTTCAGGTCCGGCGTGTAGCCCTGGACCACCGCCAGCGGGCGGTCCGCGGCCACCGACACCGGCCGCAGGCCCCGCTCCCGCAGCGCGATGCGCAGCGCGATGGCGCCGACGACCAGGACCGGCGACCCGGCCGGCAGCCGCCCGGCCAGCAGCCGCGCCGCGGCCTGGGCCGAGGTCACCACGTCGCTGGCGGCCGCGGCCACGCCCATGCCGCTGATCTGGGCCGCGATGGCCGACGGGGAGCGCGAGGCGTTGTTGGTCACGTAAGCCAGCCGCATGCCCCGGTCAGCCGCCTGGCCCAGCGCCTCGACCGCGCCGGGGACGGCCTTGCCGCCCAGGTAGACGACGCCGTCCAGGTCCAGCAGGGCGGCGTCGTAAGCCTGGCAGAGCGGATCGGCGCTGGCCCCCGGCCTGGTCCGCGCCGGGGCACTGCCGACCGAAGGGCCGCCGGCGGCCGGGGCCACTTTGTTATGGGTCAATCGGGGGTTTCCTCCCTGAGCCGGTTCCGAGCGCTCAGTGTCGCACGGACGCTGCGCAGGGCCTCGGTGTAGTGGCGCAGGTTCGGCCGCATGGCGGCGGCCAGGGCCAGGTGCTCGGCCGCCCCGCCGTGGTCGCCGGTCCGGGCCAGGGCCAGGCCCAGCCCGAACTGGGCGTAGTCGTCGGTGGGGCTGGCCTCGACGATGCGCCGGAAGTTGACCGCGGCGTCGGCGTACCAGCCCGCGTCGAACTGGGCCCGGGCCAGGGCCTCCAGGACGCTGCGGGACTGCGGCTCGGCCGCGGCGGCCCGCTCGAGGACCTGGGCCGCGGCCGCGGCGCTGCCGCTCTCGAGCAGGCTCAGGCCGCGCTGGTAGAGGTGATAGGCATCGCCGCCGTCCGAGGTTTCCGCAGCCTCCCGCGTCCAGCGGGAATCGTGGCCGCCGTCTGATCCTTCTGACATACGTGCAGATCCTTCCGTCCGGCCACCGGCCATCCGACCGAGGCGCAACCGGGCTCGTCCTGACGCCGTTTCGGGGCGTCCGTTACTCCGAGGCGCGGGTAAGCGGGCTCGCCGAGGTCACCTCTCCACCGTACGACGTCATCGCCAGCGAGAACGAGGACCAGTTGCTGGCCGCCGACCCGCACAACGTGGTCCGGATCATCCGGCCCCGGCACCCGGCCGGGCAGCCGGGCAGCTCGTGCGACGACGCCGCGGCCGACCTGGGGCAGTGGCTGGCCGACGGGATCCTGGTGCCCGACGCCCAGCCCGCCTTGTACGTGTACGAGCAGTTCTCCGCGGGTCAGGACGGCCGGCCTGACCGGCTCCAGCGCGGCCTGATCGGCGCGGTGGAGCTGGTCCCCCGCGAGGCCGGGATCGTGCAGCCGCACGAGGCCGTCGCGCCGGGCCCGGTGGCCGGGCGGCTGGCGCTGATGGAGGCCACCCAGGCCAACCTGGAGCCGATCTTCCTGCTCTACGACGGCCATTCCGGCCGCAACGGCGACGGGCCCGGCGCGGCCACCCGGATCGTGACCGAGGCCGCGCTGCACCGGCCGCCGCTGGCCCAGGCCAGGACGGCGGACGGCATCCGGCACCGGCTGTGGGCCATCACCGACCCGGCCGAGCTGGCCGAGATCGCCGCCGACCTGGCCCCCAGGACGGCGCTGATCGCCGACGGGCACCACCGCTACGCCGCCTACCTGGAGCTTCAGCAGCGCCGCCAGGCCGCCGGGGACGGCGCCGGGCCGTGGGACTTCGGCCTGGCCCTGCTGGTCGACTCGGCTGCCTACCCGCCCGAGCTGGGCGCCATCCACCGGGTCATCCCCGGCCTGGCCGCCCGCCAGGCCGCCGAGCTGGCCGAGAGCGCGTTCGCGGTGCGCGAGATCGCCGGCGGGACCAAGGACATCCCGGCCGTGCTCGACGAGCTGGCCGCCGCCGGGCGGGACGGCGTCGCGTTCGTGGTGGCCGGGGACGGCCAGGCCTGGCTGCTCACCGACCCGGACCCGGCCCAGCTGGCCGCGGCCATGGCCGGCCAGCCCGCCGAGCCGTGGCGGCACCTGCCGGGGGCGGTGCTCCAGGACCTGCTGATGGACCGCGTCTGGCAGGTCCGCGACGACGAGGCCACGGTCAGCGTGGAGCACGACCCGGCCGGCGCGACCCGGGCCGCCGACGAGGCCCCGGGCCGCACCGCCGTGCTGGCCTCGCCCATGTCGGCGGCCGACGTGTACGCGGTCGCCGCCCAGAAGCGGATAGTTCCCCGCAAATCCACCTCGTTCGGGCCCAAGCCCCGGTCCGGGATCGTCATCCGGACGTTCGCTGACAGCTGAACCGGTAGCGGCGCGGTACCGTTTGGTGCAAACGACTGCGCCTGCGGCCTGACGGCGCCTTCCCGCCGGAATAGCCGGAATGACCCGCTCCCGGCGCCGGCCAGGGATCGGGCCTGAGATCATGCCGTCATGACGGACGCGAGCGACGTGATCACCGACCTGGGCCACCAGGTGTTCCAGATCGACACCCGGATGGCCGGGTACGACGGGATCACCGCGGGCTACCTGATCCGCGGCGACCGCCCGTGCCTGGTCGAGACCGGGACCGCGCCGTCCGCACCGCTGGTCGCCAGCGCCCTGGCCGCGCTCGGCGTCGGGCCGCGGGATCTGGCCACGGTCGTGGTCACCCACATCCACCTCGACCACGCCGGCGGCACGGGCGACATCGCGCGGATGTTCCCCGAGGCCGAGGTCGTGGTGCACGAGCTCGGCGCCCGGCACCTGGCCGACCCGTCCCGGCTGATGGCCAGCGCCCGCCGCGTCTACGGCGACGAGCTGGACGGCCTGTTCGGCGCGCTGGCGCCCACCCCGGCCGAGCGCATCCGGGCCGTCGAGCGCACCGGCGTCGTCGACCTCGGCGGCGGCCGCCGGCTGGACAGCCACTACTCCCCCGGCCACGCCCGGCATCACGTCGGCCTCGTCGACTCCCTTAGCGGCGACCTGTACGTCGGCGACGCGGCCGGCATCTACCTGCAGGAGACCGGCGACATGCGGCCCGCCACCCCGCCGCCCGACTTCGACCTCGACCTCGCCCTGGCGTCCCTGCGCACGTTCGCGAGCCTGCGGCCCGCCCGGCTGCTGTTCAGCCACTTCGGGCCGGTCACCGCCGTCGAGGAGACCCTGGACCGGTCCGCCGCCGAGATCAGCCTGTGGGTCGACGAGACCCGCCGGGCGCGCGGGGCCGGGATGGACCTCGACCACGCCGCCGCCATGGTCGCCGAGCGCGTCCGCGACCGCTACGCGGCCCTGGCCCCCGGCGCCGACCCGGCCATCGCCGAGAAGGCCGAGCGGATCAGCGGCACCGCCGCCAACGTGGCCGGCATCATGCACTGGCTGGACAAGGCCGAGCAGGCCTAGGCGATCGGCCCCGGCCGCGGCGTCGGTTCTGTCCCGGTTCTGTCCCGGTTCTGTCCCGGCCCCGGCGTCCCCTCAGGGGCTGGTCGCCGCGGCCATGAAGAACGGCACGGCGGCGAACAGCCGGTCGGCCCGTGCGCGTTCCCGCTGGTCGGCTATCCACCTGTCGGCCTCCGCCGGCGTGATCGCGCCGCGCTCGCGGCAGACCTCGGCCAGCCGGGTCAGGACCGGCAGGAACGAGCCGTCGGTGAACACTCCCGTGTGCACCTCCACCGTCACGTCGCGGAATCCGCTGTCCAGCAGC
>JBOHCO010000415.1:0-1174 GCA_050698895.1 Streptosporangiaceae bacterium | reverse complement strand
TGCAGATGCTGCCGGCTGATGCCCAGCCGGCGGGCCAGCACCGCGACCGGCACCTTCGACCCGGCCTGCAACTGCCGCAGCCCCGCGCAGAAGTCCGCCACCGCCCCTCCGCTGCGCACCCCGCTGCGCACCCCGGTGTGCACCCCAGCCACGGAGCCCTCCGACCCTCAAGACGCGCCTGTCATCACCTGCCCGCAATGACAGGCCTGCGGTTGACATGCCTGCACTGACATAGACGTGACGGCACCCGCCGACTAATCGGCGGGTGCCGTCGCGTGGTCGGAGCCGGCTTGCTCAGAGCGGCTTGGTCAGAACCGGCCGGCCCTGATGCTGGCCAGCGTCACCCGGGAGACGCGGTAGGTCTCCACGGACGGCGGCGTCCGCGGCCCCAGGTCGCCTATCCAGGAACTGATCGGCATCCCGGTCCTGGCGTTGATCGTCAGCACCTGCCTGCCCGAGCCGCCGAACACCGCCGGACCCGCCGTGATGGTCAGCGTGGCCTGCCCGCCGGTCCTCGAGTTCCTGACGGTGACCGCGGGAATGGTCGACACCAGGCGCAGCACGCCCTCCCGGATCTGCGGGTTGCCGCCGGCCCAGGCCAGCGCGATAGTGCTGCCAGTCCAGAGGTAGTTGTTAATGTCCTCCTGCAAGACCTTGCCGGTGGGCATCTTCAGCGGGGTCTTGATCCCCTTCTCGCGCTCCAGGGCCTTCCTGGCCGGCGCGCCCTTCTCCCAGATCTTCTTCCGGGCCGCGTAACTAAGGAAGAAGTCGTTGGGCAGGGCATCGACCATCCGCTTCCGGGCGATGGCCAGGTTGCCGGTCGCCGCGTAGCGGGCCGCCGCTATCTCGCGGACGTTGGTGCCGTCGGCGAGGTTGGCGTGGTGGGCGACCGCCGTCATGAGGGTCTGCTTGTTGTCCCCCGAGTACATGTCGCCGCGGTCGGTGTACAGGCCGTAGACGACCTGCATCAGCTTGCCGCCGATGACCTGCTTGTCGATGACCAGCGACGCGTTGCCGCGCCGCGAGCCGTCAGTGGCCTTGATGTTGGCGGCCAGGGTCACCAGCTTGGAGGTCAGCACGGGCGCGTGGGACCCCGTCCCGGCCCCCGCCGACACGCCCCGCCCGGTGGGCTGCGGCGCCGTGACGGAGGTGGCGACGAGCACCGCGGCCGCGA
>JBOHCO010000414.1:0-10385 GCA_050698895.1 Streptosporangiaceae bacterium | reverse complement strand
CGGCCCGGGCCACCGACAGCCGGGTCGCGGAGATGATGGACCGGCTGGATGACCTGCCGCCGGAGATGCTGGACCGGCTGCACGGCGCGATCAGGTATCTCCGCGAGGCTCCCGCCGGAGCACGCCTCGCAGCCGACGCGGCCGCGCACAACGGCGCGCATGGCGAGCCGGAGTCGCTGATCACTGAGGAGTCGCTGGTCACTGACCGGCCCAAGGTGCCGTGGTGGGATCCCGGCTCGGACTCTACGGTGTCCCCGGAGACCGACCACGTGCTGGTCGGCGGGGTGCGCGTGGCCCGGCACAGCCGGGTGGTGATGCGGCCGGGCGCCCGGCGAGCCGACGCCCAGGACCTGTTCCTGGCCGGCCGCGAGGCCATCGTGGAGGCCGTGCTGCACGACGTGGACGGCCAGGTCCACCTGGCCGTGCTCCCGGTCGATGACCCGGCGTCCGACCTCCAGCGTCAGCACGGGCGCTTCCTGTACTTCGCTCCCGACGAGGTCGAGCCCCTCGTGTCCCCGGAAACCCACAGAAAGGCAGGACGATGATCTCGAAGCTGATCAAGGCCGCCGTGGTGGCCGCGGTTCTCGCGGTCATCGTGCAGTCGGTGCCCGACGTGAAGCGGTACCTCGAGCTGCGCGACATGTAGCTGTGCCACTCAGGGGGGACGCCCCCCCTGGCCCCCCGCGCCGCCTCCGGCGGCAACGACGACGACACGCAGGCAGCAGACACAAGCAGGGAACACAGATGGAGACGTTCGTGGGTTTCGTGGCCGGCTACCTGGCCGGCTGCCGGGAGGGCAAGGAAGGCCTGACGCGGCTGCGGGAATCGCTGATCGCGATCAGGGACTCGCCGGAGGCACGCCGGATGGCCGGTGAGGCGGTCAGCGTGGGCCTGGCCGTCGTGCGCCGGACGGCCGGGCAGGCGGCCCGCGGCGGGGCCAGCCTCGGCGGGCTGGGCAGCACCGTCGACACGGTCAGCGACCTGCTCGCGCACCGCGCGCAGGGCAAGCGCGCCGCCTGACCGCGCCGCCTCGGGCCCGGCGCCGCCTCAGGCGGCCGGGCTGGGTTCTGGCTTGCCGGAGACAGCAGGCCCGCCGGCTGGGACGATATCGCCTGTGGATGGATACATCGTCGGCCTCGACGGCTCTTCGGCCCCGGTCAGCCGGTCGGCCGTGGAAACCGCGCTGAGCAAGGATCAGCTACTCTGGCTTGACCTGCGCATGCCCGACGACGAGGCCGTCGAGACGCTGCGCGACGTGTTCAAGTTCCACCCCGTGGCGCTCGAGGACGTGGCCGAGTTCGGCCAGCGCCCCAAGGCCGAGCGGTTCGGCGACGTCGTGTACATCGTGGCCTACGCGGCCACCTCCATGCTGGGCGAGCTCATCGAGGTGCACGCCTTCTACGCCGAGAATTTCCTGGTCACCGCCCGCCGTAAGGGCTGCGACTCGCTGGACGAGGTCCGGCGGCGGGTGGAGCTCGGCGGAGGCCTCAACGTGGGGCCAGACCGGCCGCTGCGCGGGGTCATGCTGCATCACATCCTGGACAGCATGATCGACAGCTTCTTCTCGCCGCTGTCCGATATCGACGACAAGATCGATGAGCTGCTGGAGGAAATCTTCGCCGGCCCGAGCAAGGAGAACCTGGCCACCATGCTGCGCATGCAGCGCTGGCTGGTCGGCATCCGCAAGACGGTGGCACCGCAGCGCGACGTCATGGCCGCGATCCTGGCCAACGTGGTCGAGCTGCCGGGCCAGACGGACAGCGCCGTGCCCTACATGCGGGACCTCTACGACCACGTGATCCGGATCAGTGACCTGATCGACAGCTACCGCGACCTGCTCAGCGGGGCCATGGACGCCTACCTGTCGATGGTGTCCAACAAGCTCAACGAGGTGATGAAGCAGCTCACGATCATCGCCACGGTGTTCCTGCCGCTGTCGTTCCTGACCGGTTTCTTCGGCCAGAATTTCAGTTGGCTGGTCGGCCACCTCGGCGGCCTGCCGGCTTTCCTGCTGATCGGGATCGGCACTGAGGCGGTAGCCGTGGGCGGCCTGTACTGGTTGTTCCGCAGGCGCGGATTTCTGTAGAACCCAGACCCGCCCGATGATCCCTTGTTAAATGATTATCCGGCCTTGGCGGTAACCCGCTCCTCCTGGCGCGCGGGCGGCCGGATGGGAATGAGCTTGCGGCGCCGGGCGAACCTGAGCACGGCCGCGATGCCCAACGCCCCGGCCGGCGGCAGCGTGACCAGCGCGGGCATCTGATAGCGCCAGCTGAACTCGAACAGGTTCGACAGCAGCAGGATCACGACGCCGGTTACGAAGAACGCCAGCGCGCCGACGGCCAGCTGGCGCTGGGCGGGGCTGGCCCGGCGGCGGAAGATGGTCAGCGTGCCGGCCAACCCGGCCAGGAAGCAGAGCAGCAGCAGCGGTCCGGGCGTGTAGCCGCCGTAGACCTGGTAGCGCCGCAGGAACGCCGCTCCGGGCACCCAGACGTGGGCGTTCCCGCCGTAGGCGGTGTCGAGCTGGTGGTAGACAAGCGCGCCGCCGCCTGACGCGAGCTTCAGGCCGAACACGATCGTGCCGTCCTTGTCGACCGCGATCGTCGGCAGGAAGTTGGGGTAGGCGGTGTGGAACTGCCAGCGCGAGATCGGGGTGTCCCCGGCGTCGGTGTGCCGGGTCACCGAGAACAGCTTGAACGAGTCGGTGGCGATGCGGTTGAAGACCGCCACCGGCTGCTGCCGGATGATGCTCTCCTCGAAGTGTTTGATCGCCTGGCCGCGGGTCAGGCCGGGCGGCCCGCCCTGGAGCGCGTAGTTGCGCAGCGGCGATGTGAGCGCGTGGTCGAGCCAGTCCGCGCCGTAGGACTGCTCGGTCGTGGTCGGGCACAGCGGCTGCTCATAGGACGGGATCTTCAGCGTGCTGCAGTCGACCAGCCCGGCCAGCCGGCCGTAGGCCGATTCCTGGCCGTTGCGCGACAGCCAGAAATGTCCGTTTATGTACAGCGAGGCCGACATGTACAGGAAGATCGGCATGATGAACGCCAGCGCGGTCACCAGGGTCTTGCCCAGCACGTTCCGCCAGCCGCCGCCCATCGCGATGACGATGATCAGCAGCGGGATGATCAGTATCTCGCCGACCTGCCGGATGGTGGCCGACAGGCCCAGGATGAAGCCGGCCAGCAGGCAGATCCGCACGGTCGCCCGCGGCATCCAGACCAGGACGGCCAGGCCGGCCAGGAGGGCCGCCTCGAACCACAGGTCCGGCATGATCGTGGCTTCCATCTGGAGCTGGTAGGCGTCCAGCAGCACCGGCCCCATGGCCAGCGCGGCCAGCCAGCGCGGCACGCCGCGGCGCAGCAGCACCACGTAAATGGTGACGGCCATGCCCAGGCCGAGCAGATGCTGCACCGCCTCCACCGCGGACAGGTTGCCCACGGCCAGGATCAGCTTCAGCGGCAGGTCGTAGCCGAGCGGGTCGGCGTAGGGCCAGGCCCCGTACAGGTACTTGACCGAGTCGATGTACAGCAGCGCCGGGGAGAACGACACCTGGGTCAGGACGCGCAGGGCCAGGCCCAGGACCAGCAGCGCGGTGGCCAGCCAGTTCCGGCGCATGAGCCCGAGCGGGCGGCTGAGCCAGGCCGGCCGGGCCGCCGGCGGGCTCACCTCGCCGGCCGCGCCGGACGAGTCGGCCTCGGCGGGGGCCGCCTGGGCGGCGGCGTGCTCCGGGCCCGCGCCGTTGCCCTCGGTGGCGGCCGAGCCGTTGGCGCCGCCCGCGGGCACCACCTCGCCCGCGGCGGACTCCTCGCCGCTGGTCCTTGGCATTCGCATGAAGGTCGTCCCGACTATGGCTCGATCGATCTCGGCTGGCGGTGCTCGCCGCAGCGCACCACGCGCGCTCTCGTCGCGACGACTCTGGTGGTATCCCCCCAGGCAGGGCTCTGGGTAACCATGAGGCCACCGCCGGCTGGCCGGGACTAGGCTTAGCGTATCTCGTGGCGTGGTCGCGTCGTCCGGCCAGGACCGAACTGTTGCAGAAAGACCGGCGCGGGCGCGTTCGCATTGCGGGCGTGGGCGGCGGGCGCAGGTGCATAGGCTAGAGCGGTGCCCACACCGCCCCCGACCCGGACCGCGCTTGTGCGCCGCGCTCGCCGGATCAACCGCGAGCTCGCGCTCCTTTATCCCGACGCGCATACCGAGCTGAACTTCACCACGCCGCTCGAGCTGCTGGTCGCCACGATCTTGTCCGCCCAGTGCACGGACAAGCGCGTCAACATGGTCACCCCCGTGGTTTTCGCCCGGTACCAGGCGGCCGCCGATTATGCGGCCGCCGACCGGGCCGAGCTGGAGAAGATCATCCAGTCGACCGGCTTCTTCCGGGCCAAGTCCAACAGCCTCATCGGCCTGGGCCAGGCGCTGTGCGAGCGGTACGGCGGCGAGGTGCCGGGCAAGCTCAAGGACCTGGTCACCCTGCCCGGAGTGGGCCGCAAGACGGCCAACGTGGCGCTCGGCAACGCCTTCGGGGTTCCCGGCATCACGGTGGACACGCACTTCGGCCGGCTTTCCCGCCGCTTCGGCTGGACCACCGACGATGACCCGGTCAAGGTTGAGGCAGAAGTTGGCTCCCTGTTCCCCAAGTCGGACTGGACGATGCTGTCGCACCGGCTGATCTGGCATGGCCGCCGGGTCTGCCACGCGCGCAAGCCGGCCTGCGGCGCCTGCGGGGTGGGCCCGCTGTGCCCGTCCTACGGCCTGGGACCCACGGACGAGGCCACGGCGCGCAAGCTCGTCAAGCCGGGCCCGTTCTCGTGACGGTGCCCGCCGGGGCCAGCGACGCCAGCGCCGAGCCGGATCCTGACGAGCCCGCCGCGGCGCAGCCGGGGGCTGACGGGACGGCGCCGGCCTGGCTGGCCCGGCTGGCGGTCGCGGCCCGGACCATGGTCGTGCCGGCCTCGATGCGGCCGCCGCCCACGGGCGGCCGGCAGTCGGCGGTGCTGATCTTGTTCGGCGAGGAGGAGGCCGGGCCCGACGTGCTGCTGGTCCAGCGCAGCCCGTGGCTGCGCCGCCACGCCGGCCAGCCCGCCTTCCCCGGCGGCGCGATCGACGCCACCGACGGCGGCCCGGTGCCCGCGGCGCTGCGCGAGGCCGCCGAGGAGGCGCTGGTCGACCCGGCCTCGGTGGACGTGCTCGCCGAGCTGCCGAGGCTGTTCATCACCCGCAGCGGGTTCGCGGTGACGCCGGTTCTGGCCTGGTGGCGCCGGCCGGGCCCGGTGGGTCCCGGCGACCCGGACGAGGTCACCGCGGTCCGGCGGGTGCCGGTGGCCGACCTGGCCAACCCGGCCAACCGGCTGACGATCCGCTACCCGACCGGCCAGGGCGGCCCCGCGTTCCGCACCGCGGGCATGCTCATCTGGGGGTTTACCGGCTACATCGTGGACCGGCTGCTGGCCCTGGGCGGCTGGGAGCAGCCCTGGGACGCGGGCAACGTGCAGGGCCTGCCCCCGTCAGTGCTGACCGCGCGGAGCGGCGAGGCCGCCCCAGACCGTAATCTCTAGCCCCGCGGATCGGCCTGCCTGGGCCCTATGGCGCTATAAGTTGAGCAGGTGCCAGGTGACTTGCTGGACCTGATCCTCATCGTGCTGGCGGCCGCCTTTGCCGTCGCCGGGTATCGCCAGGGCTTCATTATTGGCGTGCTCAGCTTCGCCGGCTTTCTTGGTGGGGTCTCCATCGGCGCCGTGTTCGCCCCGAAGATCTCTCAGGCCATCGCGAGCAGCCTGTCCTGGCAGGCCTTCATCGCCATCCTGGTGGTGTTCGCCGCCGCGGTGATCGGCATGGTCATCGCCTCCAGCCTCGGCGTGGCCCTGCGCTCGCGGGTACGCGGCCGGCCGGCCACCGTCGTCGACTCCCTCGGCGGCGCGCTCGTGAACGTCGCCGCGGTGCTGCTGGTCGCCTGGCTGATCGGCACGTTCGTCGCCTATTCGCCATTCCCCGCGATCTCGTCCGAGGTCAACAACTCGTTCGTGCTCAGGACCGTCGACAAGCTGGTGCCGCAGAGCGCCCTGACCCTGCCCGGCTTCCCGCCGCTGCGCAGCCTGCTGGCCAGCGGGCCGTACACCCAGGTATTCAGCGCGCTCGGCGCCGAGAGCGCGCTGACCCTCCAGCCGCCCGACACCTCGGTGCTCAACTCGGCGGGCCTGGCCCGCGCTCGCGACAGCATCGTCAAGATCATGGGCGTGGCGCCGAGCTGCTCGAAGCAGATCGAGGGCTCCGGCTTCGTCATCTCGCCCCAGCACGTGCTGACCAACGCGCACGTGGTGGCCGGGGTCACCGAGGGTCCGTACGTCACCACGCTGCGGCATCACCGGTTCCGGGCCCAGGTAGTGCTCTACGACCCGAACCGGGACCTCGCGGTGCTGTACGTGCCGGGCCTGGGGGCGCGGTCGCTCCAGTTCAACTTCCAGGCCAGCTACGGCCAGAGCGCGATCGTGGCCGGGTACCCGTTCGACCACCCGTTCACCGCCGACCCGGCGCGCATCGACGTGGCCGAGTCGGCCATCGGCCCGAACATCTACCAGACCGCGCAGGTCAAGCGGCAGATCTACCCGATCAGGGCGCTGGTCAGGCCGGGTAACTCCGGCGGGCCGCTGCTGTCGCCCGGCGGCCAGGTGTACGGCGTCGTGTTCGCGGCCGCCGTCTCGCTCCACCAGACGGGCTACGCGCTGACCGCCACCGAGGTGGCCGGCGATGCGGTCCGGGGCGAGCAGCAGACCCAGTCGGTGTCCACCCAGCAGTGCCAGAGCTAGACCGGGCAGTGCCAGAGCAAGCCGCGGCGTCGTTTACCGCGCCCGCAGCCGCAGGCTGAGCTGATCCTGCGCCAGCCCCTCCAGCCCGGCCGCCTCGATCCGGTCCGCCAGCCCGGTGGCGGCCGCGACCAGGCCGTCGGCATCGACGCCGTGCCGGTCGGTGCTGTCCGGGACGGTGCTGTCGGGGTGGGTGCTGTGCGGGTCGGTGCTGTGCGGGTAGGTGCTGTGCGGCTGGGTGCTGTGCGGCTGGGTGCTGTGCGGGTGGGTGCTGTGCGGCTGGGTGCTGTCCGGGTGGGTGCTGTCCGGGTGGGTGCTGTGCGGGACAGTGCTGTGCGGGTCGGGATTGCTCCGGTCGGCCGTGCCGTACCGGCTGACCCGTGCCGCGCCCCGGCGCAGCAGCGCCGCCGCACCGGCCGCGTTGCCGCGCCGCGCGTGCGTCAGCCCGACGGCCAGCTGGGCCAGGCCCTGCCACAGGTCACGCTCGGCCTCCGGCGCGGCCTTCCAGGACGCCTCCAGCACCTCATGGGCGTGGAACGGCCGGCCCGCGTCCAGCAGCTGCTGTGCCGTGTCCAGCGCACCGGCCGGGGCCAGCACCACCCCGTCCGGCAGGGTTGGCTCGCCGGCGTCGCCCCGCTCCAGCGGCCGCCCCAGCCCGTCGCGCGGCCGGGCGTTCCTGGCCCGGCCCGCCTCGTCGCGGTCCCGGCCGGGAGGTGCCGGGGGCACGGCTAGCGCTCCGGCTCCGGGTCCGCCAGCCAGGACAGCAGCTCCTTGTCGAACCGCTCGGGATTCTCCTCGTGCGGGAAGTGCCCGGATCCGTCGATGAGCCGCCACCGGTAGGGCGCGTCCACGTACATCCCCGAGCCGCGGGCCGCGCTGGGCAGCACGCAGCCGTCCAGCGCGCCGTGCAGGTGCAGCGTCGGAGCCTGGATCGGCCGCCGCATGGCCCGGATGTAGCGCAGCCCGTCCGGCCGGAACCGGGAGCGCAGGAACCAGCGGTGGTACTCCAGTGCCGAGTGCGCCACCGACGGGATGCCCATCGCGTCCCGGTACCGGCGCTCCGTCGGCGGGTCCGGCCAGCCCGGCCCGGCCCAGGCCGACAGCATCTTGCCCACCCGCTGCGCGCCGTCGCGCAGTAGCTGGCGCTCCGGCAGCAGCGGCAGCTGGAAGCCCAGCGCGTAACCGCTGCTGCGGCCCTGCCCGAGGGGGTCGAACAGCACCGCGCCGCGCAGCCGCAGCGGGTGCGGCACCGACACCACGCCCAGCCGCCGCACCACCTTCGGGAAGTAGGCCGCCATCGTCCAGGCGATCAGGCCGCCCCAGTCATGCCCCACCACCACCGCGTTGGCCTCGCCCAGCGAGCGGATCAGCCCCGCCGCGTCCGAGGCCGCCGTGATCAGGTCGTAGCCGCGCGGCGGCTTGTCGCTGCCCCCGTAGCCCCTCAGGTCGGCCGCCGCCACCCGGAACCCCGCCGCGCTGAGCGAGGTCAGCTGCTCCCGCCACGTCCACCAGAACTCCGGGAACCCGTGCAAGAGCAGGATCAGCGGCCCGTCGCCGCTTTCCGCGATGTGGAATCGGGTGCCGTTGGCGCTGACCGATCGGTGCGACCAGGGGCCGTCGATATAGATCGTCGCGTCGCCGCGCCCAGGCACGGGGTTACCCGGCTTGGGCGGGCGGCGCGGCCTCGGCGCCGTCGCCCCGGCGCAGCAGCGCCATGTCGTCCTGGACCGTGCGGCGGGTCTTGGGCAGGCCGCGCACTCGCTTGAAGAGCAGGATGCCGATGCCCACGGCCGCACCGGCCACCAGCACGCAGGTGCCCGCCGTGATGAGGAACGCGGCCCAGCCCCAGATGCCCAGCGCCATCAGCCCGTAGGCGAACGCGAAGCACAGGAGCATCAGCACCAGGCAGCCCACGAACGCCGCGACGCCGACCAGCGCCCCGCCGATGCCCAGTCGCTTGACGTCCGCCTTCAGCTCCAGCTTGGCCAGGTCAAGCTCATACCTGAGCAGTTGTGAGATGTCCTTCATCGCTAGGGATACAAGGCTTCCCACGCTCGCCTCGTTCGTGCTGCCTGCCGGGTAACGCCCTGCCGGTTCGGCCATCGGTGCTCTCCCCTCTGGGCTCCTGTCACGTCAAGTCTTGCTCATGCCGTTTACCGGCATTCCTGCGGCGTGCCGGTAAAGGAACAATGGCCCCGGTCGGCACCGCAGCACTCGGCCTCACCGCACCGGGCCTGACCACACCCTGGCGGTCCTGGGGACTTGCCCCGGACCACGCAGTCCATGTGTGCTCATGCGGCTTCGTGATCAAGGTAATCCGTGCGCCAATATCGCGGACCGCTTTCCATGATCATGATGCCCGGCATTTAGGTGAAACCACAACAAGTATCCGGACTAGCGCATTGCGGGGCGATCAGGACTGACCGGGCCTATGCATCAGAGCTGCCCAGACCGTACCCGGCCCGAAGGCGCGAGCCCACCCGGCATCGTGCCACCGCACCGCCGAAGCAGCCTATAGGGGAACACGTTCTCGACCGCCGCCAGTGGTAGCCGCGGGGCCCACGCCGAGGGTCGCTCTGATTCCGGTCAGCCGGAAACGAGATTCACGGTCAGTCAAAAGAGAGATCCTTTAAAGAAAATAATCGACCCTGGGTCGATCAGCAGTTCGACCCGGCCGCGCCAGCCCAGTCAGCTTCCCCTGGAGCGGCCAGCCGGTGCTCCGCGACAGGCCGGTCAGCGCTCCGCGGCGGGCCGGTCGGTGCTCCGCGACAGGCCAGTCGGTGCTCCGCGGCGGGCCGGTCAGCGCGGATACTGGCTGGCCAGTCGGCGTGGGCCTGGCCGGCTGGTCGGCGCTCCGTTCCAGGCCAGTTAGTCCGTCGCGACGGGGCTGGTCGCCGGTGCGAGCAGGCTGGTCAACGTAGGACTTGGTCGGCCAGGCAGCGCCCGGACGGGGCCCTGCGCGAGCGCAGGCCGTACGGGCCGGGCCGGGCCGATGGGCGCCGGCCTTAGCCGCCAGGGCGAGCTCTGCCTGACGCTGTTCCGTAGGGGTTCGTCATTGATCGTGACCGTTTGACCCCCCTCTGAACACGGTCAAACGGTCACGATCATGACGCGGCCGAGGTGGTGAACGGTGTAGTCGGCCAGCCTGGCCCCGGCCGGGGGTCGGCCCGGACCCGGTGCATACCCGTCGGCTACCTCATGGTTCGTCGATGACGGTGGGGTGACCGGTTGACCCCCTGGAGGCTGCCGCCTAAGCGTCGGGCGTGCGCCTCGACCCGGCCAGCCCATCGGCTCGGCCGGTCCCGGCTGGCGGCCAGCCCTTCGGCTCGGCCGGTCCCGGCTGGCGGCCAGCCCCGGCGGTCACACCCCGCCCTGCGGCCCCGCAGGTACTGCGCCGTCACGCTGTTCCCTGCGCTGGCCTGGCCGGATCCCGGTTTCTGGTGCCGCCGCAATGCCCGGGCCCGTGATCCCGGAAGTCCGTCAGCACATAGCGCTGACGGACTTCCGGGATCATGAAACCCATCCGAGTGATCTTCGCGAAGTACGCGACAGCCTCTCTGAGCGCGTCAAACGGTCACGATCATGGTG